>JADDPY010000097.1 GCA_016781635.1 Rubrobacter sp. | reverse complement strand
TAGTCCTCCTCGGAGAGCTCGTAGCTCTGGATCATGGTGCCCATGGCGCAGTCCAGGATCACGATGCGCTGCTTCAGCAGGTCCCGGAAACTCGCTACCCGGGCCGCCCTCTCTTCTTTAATGGTGTTCTGGAGAACCATGTTCCTCCTGTAGCCTTCAGCCTCTCGGCATCTCAGCCCGTCGTTCAGCTTTTCGTTTCGATTCGTCGCCTACAACAAACGGCGAACTACTCACCCTACAAACCGTCTGTTAAACGACGGCTTCCACAACGTCGCCGGCCAGATGCGGCATAGAGGCAGGGGGCATGAGGTAGGCCCCGCCTACCAGCGGCTTCGCCTTTACGAGCAGGTTCTGTGCGACCTCGACGCCGTACTTCGGGGCATCTTCGGCGGAGAGCTCGGCGAGCTTGTTTCGCACGCTCTCGGGGATGTTTATGCCGGGAACCTCGTGGTGGAGGAACTCGGCCTGCCTCCCGCTCCTCAGGGGCATCAAGCCCAGGAGGATGGTGATGTCCATGTCCTGTATCTTCTCCAGCGCACGCTCCAGCGCCGCGAACTCGAAGACGGGCTGGGTCCAGAACGCGTGCGCCCCCGCCCCGACCTTGCGCCGGAGCTTGTCGACCTCCGCGTCGAGGTCTTCGGCGGTCGGGTTGAAGGACGCCCCGATCAGAAAGCCTGGAGGCTCACCGATGGGGTTGCCCGCGAGGTCCTCGCCCCGGTTCATCTTCGAGAGGACGTGGACGAGGCCGACGGCGTCCGTGTCGAAGACGCTCGTCGCCTCGGGGTAGTCCCCGATCTGGGCCGGATCCCCGGTCACCGCGAGTATGTTCTTGACCCCCAGAGCCGCCGCCGAGAGGAGGTCCGCCTGGAGCCCGATGATGTTCCGATCGCGACAGCTCATGTGCGCGACGACCTCGATACCGGCCTGTTCCTGCACGATCTTCGCCACCGCGACAGGATGCATCCTGAGACGCGCCCGCGCCCCGTCGGAGATGTCTATCGCGTGCACCCCGCGCTCCTTCAGGGCCTTTGCCGCCTCGACCACCCCGGAGACGTCGTGCCCGCGCGGCAGGTCGACCTCGACCGCGACCGCGAACCCTTCCTTTATCTTCTGGGCGAACTCCGTCTGGGGCTCGGCCGCCGCCTTCTCGACCTCGAGCTCGACGGCGGAGGCCGAGACGCGCCGGGTGGACCTCGTCTCCGGCTGGAAGTCGCGGAGGCTCTCGGCGAGCGCCCGGACGTGCGCCGGGGTGGTGCCGCAGCAGCCGCCGACTATTCGAGCTCCGGCCCGGGCCAGCTTGAGGCCATACTCGGCGAAGTGCCCGACGTCCTGGTTGTAGCGTACGGCGCCGTTCACGAGCTGGGGGAGGCCGGGGTTCGGGTAGGCGGCGACGGGCCCGACCTCGGAGGCCATCGCCTCCGTGATCCCGAGCATCCTCTGCGGCCCGACGGTGCAGTTGGACCCCGCGATTAGCAGGCCCTCGGAGCCCCAGGAGGAGATGTCGCGCGCCACCTTCGCCGGCAGCCCCTCGGCGAGCGTCTCCCCGTCCTCGACAAAGGTCTTATGGGCTATCACGGGCACCCCGAGGGAAGCCACCGCGTCGTATGCTATCTTGAGCTCCGCCAGGTCCACGAAGGTTTCCAACAAGATGGCGTCTGCGCCGCCTTCGAGGAGTGCCTCGGCCTGGTTCATGAACACGGCCCGCGCCTCCTCCGGCCGGATAGGGCCGATGGGGGCGAGGGGGCGTCCCAGAGGTCCTATAGCGCCGAGTACGATCGCGTCTTCGCCCGCCGGGAGGACGTTGTCCACCGCGTTTCGCGCCAGGCGGGCCCCCTCGACGTTGATTTCTCGCGCCTGGTCCCCGAGGTTCTTTAGGGCGAGCTTTGTCGTGTTGGCGGAGAAAGTGTTCGTCTCGATGACCCGGGCGCCGGCGAGCACGTACTCCTCGTGGACGGCCCGCACTACCTGCGGATGGGTAAGGTTCGCCCGGTCGTAAGGGTGGCCGTAGCCCACCCCGCGGCTCGCCAGCAGCGTGCCCATGGCGCCGTCACCGACGAGGAGCCGGCCATCGAGCTTCTCTCTAAGATCCAACAAAAGTAAAACCCCTCTCTGCATATACGATGAGCCATGCCGGGGTGCGGGAAGGGGAGTTGAAACCCATCGCCTCATCTGCCGGAGACTCCTCCGCGGGATTTGGCACCTGGCACGAAAGCCGAAGCTCTCGCCGGTTGCCGCGGCTTCTCGGGGCCCGTCCCTCCACCGCTCTCGATGAGAGCCGCGCCACGAAAAACCTCTCGTTGCGCGGCATCTGGTCCCTTGAAATTACCATGGGAAGACCCGAGTTACAACTTGTTTGCAACCCCCGACCCGACCCCCTGGAGCCCGCTCTTACGACGCGTCGAAGCGGAAGATCCCCCACGCAAGGTACCCGCTACGCCCGCCATCGACCCAGTGCTGAAGGCCCTTTTTCATCCGGCGGACGTAGTCCTCGTCGACGTGTTGCAAGAGTTCGTCCTCGTGCTTCTCTGTCTCCTCCAGGACGCGGGCATAGTGGGTCGGAAGCTGCTCCGAGTGGTCCTCGAAGCCGGCATCCTTCAGCCCCGCTTCCCCCGCTGCCCGGCGGTAGAAGCCCGGGCTCCCCAGAGAGTCGAGGTGGATGCGGTCCAGGATCGGTTGGAGCACCCCGTCCGGGCAGTCGTCGGCCTGCATCGGGTCGGTGAAGGTGAACCTGCCACCGGTCTTGAGGACACGAGACACCTCCCTCAAGACCGTCTCCCTCTCGCCGCTGTGCAGGATGGCGTCCTGCGACCACGCAACTTCGAAGTGATCGTCCCCGAACGGGATCGCCTCGAAGCTCCCGTCGATGACCTCTATAAGCCCGTCGAGGCCCGCCTCGCGGTTGAGCTCGCGGGCGCGCTCGTTCTCGACCTCGCTCAGGTTCAGCGCGACGACGCGGCAGCCTAATGCGTTCGCGAGGTAGCGCGCCGAGCCGCCGTAGCCCGAGCCCATATCGAGGACGCGGCTGTCCGGCCCGAGCCCGGTCAGGCTCGCCGCCATCCGCTCCACGGTCCTGCGGCTCGCCGTAAAGATCGGCTCTTGCTCGCTCTCGTACAGCCCGATGTGGATGTCCTCGCCGCCCCAGATCGTCGAGTAGAAGCGGTCGGCGTCGGGGGAGTTGTAGTAGTCGCGGGCCGTGTTCACCGCACCCGAGTAGTTACCGCTCACCCTGGCCCTCCTCTTCCTCGACGTAGAGCTTCTCCGCGACGTGGACGAAAAAGTCGGGCCCGTCCGGCCCATTCTCGCCGTAGGACCGCTGGAAGTCCCCATAAGTCTCGACGCGCTGGAAGCCGACCTCGTGCATCAAGCGCCGGGTGTAGTCTTTTCGCAGTGGGAACATGTTCAGGTGGTAAACGGAGCCGTCCGGGAAGCCGTAACGGAACCGGGCCAGCCCCTCGTCCACGTGCTCGGGGGCGGCATCGACCGCCTCGCCGCAATAGTAGTACGTGTGGTTGCTCTCGTAGTCGCCGTCGAGGATGGCGTCGTAGTTTCTCTGGTCCAGGATCAGGACGCCGTCGTGACGCAACATGGCGTAGAACTCGGCGAGGGTCTTCCGCCGGTCGTGCTCGGAGAACAGGTGCGTGAAGGAGTTGCCGAGGCAGATTATGGCGTCGAACTCCCCGTGTACGTCCCGGTTCAAAAAGCGCCAATCCGCCAGGACGGTCCTCAGGATGTGGCCGCCGTGCTCCAGGCCGTTCTCGAACGCCTTGGCGAGCAT
>JADDPY010000593.1 GCA_016781635.1 Rubrobacter sp. | reverse complement strand
TGGAACGTGGATTTCATGAAGATCCCGCACTGGGCCCCGCCGACGCACGCGATGCAGATCTTTCGCTACGCCGAACAGGGCTCCATCAACTTCCTCTGGATCAGCTGCACGAACCCCGCCGTCTCCCTCCCCGAGCTTCACCGCATAAGGGAGATCCTCTCCAAAGAAGACCTCTTCGTCGTAGTGCAGGACATCTTCCTGACGGAGACCGCGCAGCTCGCCGACGTCGTCCTGCCGGCCGCGACCTGGGGCGAGAAGACCGGTACCTTCACCAATACGGACCGAACCGTCCACCTCTCCGAAGCTGCCGTCGAGCCTCCGGGCGAGTCCAAGCACGACATGGACATCTTTCTGGAGTATTCGAGGAGGATGGACTTCCGCGACAACGACGGTGCCCCGCTCATCAAGTGGGAGCACCCCGAGGCGGCTTTCGAAGCGTGGAAGGAGTGTACGAGGGGACACTTCTGCGACTACACGGGCCTCTCTTACGAGAAGCTTCGCGGCGGGTCCGGCATTCAGTGGCCGTGCAACGAGGACCACCCCGAGGGCACGGAGCGTTTCTTCGGCGACTCCAACTTCAACACCTACACCGAGACGTGCGAGACGTACGGCCACGACCTCCTCACGGGGGCGGCGAACTCCGAGGCCGACCACCGGGCGATGGCGCCGAACGGGAGGGCGCTCATCAAGCCCGCCCCGTACCTGCCGACGCAGGAGGAGCCGGGCGAGGAGTACCCCTTCCGGCTCAACACGGGGCGTACGCTCTACCACTTCCACACCCGCACCAAGACTTCCCGCGCCCCGCAGCTTCAGGCCGCCGCCCCCGACGCGTGGGTGGAGATCTGCCCCTCGGATGCCGATTCTTTGGGCGTGAAGGAGGGAGACGTGGTGCGCGTCGAGTCGCCTAGAGGGGCCATGCAGGCCAAGGCGCGCATAAACGGCATAAGGCAGGGCGTCGTCTTCGCCCCGTTCCACTACGGCTACTTTGACACCGAGGGCCACGACGCCCCGGACGGTCACCCCCGGGCGGCGAACGAGATGACGATCACGAGCTGGGACCCTGTCTCCAAGCAGCCGATGTTCAAGGTCGGGGCCGTAAACGTCACAAAGGTCGCCGACGGAAACGGCGAACCCTCGGCCGCCCCGACGACGGCCGCATCGGCGCCGATGGACGGCTCGAACGGGCCGGTCCCGGCGGCCACGACCGGCGGCGGCGCGGCCGAGGTCACCGAGAAGATAGGAGGGTAAGCCGTGCATCTGGCGAACTACCTGGGATACCTGCGCAAGACCGAGTTGAACCTGGCGGAGGGGTTGCGCAAGGTCGGGGAGGGCCACGTGGCCGAGACCGACATCTACCACACGACCGCGATGCTGGCGAAACAGTGTGAGACGCACGCCGAGAAGCTTGCGCCTTTCGTGGACCGTTACGGCGAGGAGGCGCCGACGGAGCCCGACCGGCTCTACCATCAGTTTTTCGACGGGACGCGGGAAGGGGGGCTCGGGCTCCTGCGCGACCTGCACGACCTGTACCTGATGGCGAACGCCTGCGACATCTCATGGACCATGATCGGGCAGGCTGCCCAGGGCGCCCGCGACGTGGAGCTCTTCGAGACCGTGAACGCCTGTCAGAGCCAGACGGCCACGCAGATCAAATGGTGTAAGACCCGCATGAAGCAAGCCGCCCCGCAGGCGTTGCTAGTAGCCTCCTGATTGGCCGGGTCGGGTTCCGGGGTGTTCGCCGGATGATGGGTCGCGTCCCGGCGCTGAGGCCTAACCCATAGTGAACACGCTCTCGACGCACCCGGTGATACTGCTGCTCCTCCTTTGGGGGATGTCGGAGCTCGTGCGACGGTTCCTGATGGGGGACGGCGACTCGCCCGTCCCCTCCGGCGGCATCGTCATGGCCGGGAGCATCTTCGTTATCGGCGCGGTCGGGCACCTGGGATTGCCCGGGATCGTGGGTCGCCTCGTGGTGCTGGAACTGCTCGTCGTCTGGGGCTACCTCGCTTTCTCGTACGTAAGGAGCGGCTTGGGGGGCGGGCTGGACGAAAGCATCCGACAGCCGATGGGTGTCTTCGGGGTCGGGACGTGGGTGGCCGGGAGCGCGGTCCTGGGCCGTGCGCTCTTGCAGGTACTGCCGGAGTGGCGCTCCGTAGGGCTCGCGCTGTGGGTTGTCGCGGTAGTCGTGTGGCTGTGGTATCTGAGGCTGCTGCCGGCGGCCTTTCGGGCTGCGGCGGACCCCGGAGGCGGGTATCGAGCGAACGGGGCGATCCTGCTCTCCGTGGTCAGCACGCAGTCCCTGGTGGTCGCCGGAGAGGCGCTCCTCCCCGGTGGGCTGCCCCAACCGGTGTCGGCGGCGCTTATCCTTCTCGGATACCTGTTCTACGCCGCGGGGCTCGTCCTGATCCTGCGCCGCTACGGGTTCCGTTCGGACTGGACGCTGGCCGACGACTGGGACAATACCAACTGCATCCTGCACGGCGCGATGTCCATCACCGGGCTCGCGATCGTCGCGAGCGGGGCACTCCCCGCGGGCTTGGCCGTCCTCACCTGGGTCTGGGTGGCGGCGACGTTCGTAGTGGTGGAGGCCATAGAGGCCGCACGCGCATTCTTTAGGGTGAGGGCATACGGTTGGAGGGACGGGGTGTTCGTCTACAACCCCACGCAGTGGTCCCGAAACTTCACCTATGGCATGCTCTATGCCTTCACCCTCCAGATTCACGAGAGCCCCTCCGCCCCGGACTCGTGGGCGGCGGGATTACAGGAGGCGATACTAGGCTACGGTCATTACGCTGTTCTAGCGGCGCTGCTCGTCGAGATAGTGATCTTCTTCTACGACAGGATCGAAGCAGGGCCTTCAAGTCCCAAAATTTCGGGAAAGCCCTCGCAGCAGGAGGGGTAGCGGTCCAGGACGCAAGACTCCCGTAGCACTTCGGGGTGGGGGCGAGAGATGCCTCGTTTGTTGAGATCGAAAGTAAGGGAAACCTACCGTCTCGCACTTCCTCAAAACTGGACCTCCTTTTGCTTATGTATGCATAGAAGTGTGCAGCGCTATTTGCATACAAGGGGCCTGTTGTCATCCGCGATCGGGGTGCAAAATGTCGTGCATGGGGGGAGCCGCTACTGCTACCTATGGAAACGAATTTAAGTATCGAGAGGAGTCGCTTTGGGTGAGCGCGTCGTGAATAGGGTGGAAGTACCGGAACTCAACAAGCTTGCCGATCTGCCTGTATAGGAGGACGGTAACACGCAGACGCGCGTGATCGAGCTCGGCTGGGCCCGACAGGTTGAGGAGGCCAAGAAGAGAGACGAGCACTGGACGGAGGTGGATCTCTTCCTCGAGATGTGGGACAGGGTGGCACAGTCCTGGGGCAACGACACCCTGAAGCGTCTCGCGCGGTACGCCCGGCTTGAGGCCGAGACCGAGAGGGAGATGGAGCGCAGGTCGCGCTGAGGAAGGCCATACGCTCAGGCCGGTGGGCTACGCGGCCCGCCGGCCTGAGCGCATGGCACACCGCCATTATCCGTAGACCGGCAGAAGAAAGGTTCGGAGAACAGCGGTTGTAGTAGCCGATGAGCGTTTGCCGAAACTCGAAAAATACAAGGCCTGCGACGGGGATGAAAAGTGGATTAGGCACATCGCCGAGATTTTCGCCGTCGACAAAAAACCAGCCCGAGCATACTGGGGCGAGCCCCG
>JADDPY010000082.1 GCA_016781635.1 Rubrobacter sp. | reverse complement strand
TTCACGTGCCCCGAGTGCGGCCACTACCAGGAAGTCTCGATGCGTCATTACTACGATCCGGAGAAGGACCCTCGTAAGCCCAAGTGAGCTCTATGCTCCCATCTTGGTAGCCTAAAATGGAGAGGTTCAGCATCTTGTAGATCCGGTGGCGCTCCTCGGGCAGCAGGGCGTCCAACTGCTCGGGGATGATCCTCGCGTAGGATTCCAGGAGGGCGTCCCGGTTGCGTTCGAGCTCTCTGATGCGGGACTGCCTGTTCCTCAGGCGTTCTAACTCGACCTCGGCGGTTTCGGTGGATCGATCCAGGTCGCGCACCTTGGCCTCGTACCGTGCCTTGTCCAGCTTCTCGTCTAGGTAAAGATCTAGGAGACGGTCCTTCTGGCGATCGATGTCGGAGAGCCTCTTGAGCCAACTCCGCTCTTCCTCTTCGGGGTTGCGGCTCGACGCGGCTTGCTCCCGCGACAGCATCTCGTCCAAGCCCGTGCGTAGCCGTTCCGGCTCCTTCAGGACCCCGGAGACAAAGTTCCAGACGGTCGCCTCCGTCTTTTCGGCACGGAAGTTTTTGCTCATCGTGCACGCCCCCACGCCCCGCCCGTACCTGCTCGTGCAGCGGTAGTAGCGCGCGTCGCGCCCGGTGATGTGGTTGGTGCCCATCGCGACGCCGCACTGACCGCAGCGCATGACGCTGCCGGTCAGCTGCCAGAAGTACCTGCCGGCGTTGGAGCACTTCTTGTTCTCCTTGATGGCGTTCCTGGCCGCCAACACCAGGTCCCTGGGGATGCCCGAGTCGGGCACCGGGACGCCGATCCACTCCTCGCGCGGGACATCAACGCTGTTTCGGACCTTCGGGTAGCTCTTCTCGCCGTTGCTCATGACCCTGACCTCTCGCGTCGTGGTATGGCGTTGCGTGCCGTACCACCAAACGCCGTAGGAGGCGGACGGGTCGAGGCTCGCGGCGACCGCGGGGAGGACTATGCGGAAGATCTCCTCGACGCTGTGCAGCAGGTAGACGTCGCTCAATATGCGGCTCCTGATAAACTGCCGGCTCCACATCCGCCCGCCCTTCGGCGCCGGAGTCCCCTCCGACTCGAGGGCCTTGCGCACGGCGCTTATGGTTATTCCCTCGGCACCGATCATCCTGAAGATGCGGCGCATCACGGCCATGTTCTTTTCGTCGATCTCGTAGTAGTTCCGGGACTCGTCGAAGCGGAAGCCGTAGTCCGGAGTGGGTCCGGCCACGATCTTGCCCTCCTGCGCCTTGCGCCTCTTCCCGCGGCGCATACGGTCCATGATGATAATGCGCTCGTACTCCGAGAAGTCGTCGAGGATGTTGTCCGTTAGCCTCCCGACTGGCGAGTCGTCGGTCTGACTGTTCAGGGCTACGAGCCTCACCCCGTTCCTGTCCAGCTCCCTCCTGAGATGACGAGTAATATCCCCGCGGGCCCACCGATCCCTCTTGGAGACAACGACGACGTCTACTCCCCCGCTCGCCACCAAGTCGCGCAAGTTGTCGAGGCCCGGCCTCTCCAAGAAATAGCCCGAGTACCCGCCGTCTTCGAACTCCGCGACGATCTCAAGACCTTCCCTCTCACAGTACTCGAAAAGCTCGGCTCGCTGATCGGGCAAGGAGTACCCCTTCTTCATCTGCTCGTCGCCCGAGACCCTTATATACAAAGCAGCCCTGCGGTCTGTGTCGACTGCAGATTCCATCTGCCTCATAGCAAGCCTCCTGTTGTGTAAGTTGTACTAAAATGTGATTGTCACCATACTACGGATACCCCCGCCGCGGTAGGGCCAATACGTGGAAACAAACAACTGACTACAGGAGGTGCGCCCACGGGCGGGTGCCGTCGTGTAGGCCCACGAAACGCTGGTAGGACCCAAGGCTGTCCAACGCGAAGGTTCTGCTTTACACGACCTTAACGGTCAGTCCGCGCACCCTTAACGCCGCCCAGATACAAATGTTGGGGTTTGGTTGGAGCGCCTCCCGCTTGCGTGTGCATTCGATACGCAGAAGCGTCGGCGACTTCCGGGCCCACGATGTTCTCAAACGGTTCCGCGAGGAGGAGAGGGCATGGGAAGAGGCAGAGAAACGGAAGGTGGTAATCCCCTAAAACCTGGTAAGACCCGGGAGCAGCGCCTCGATCCTGGTTGGGTCCGCGTGAGCAGGGGTGAGCCGGAACCCGAAGCGGTGACCGGCAAGCCTGACCAGCTCCACCAGAACTTACTGAAGGAGACCCGGGAGGGAGCTGCAGGACCTTTACGTGATAGGAAACTTCTGCGACGTAACCTGGACCATCATCGGGCAGTCCGACCAGAGCGTCTCCGACATAGAGTTCCTTGAGGCCGTGAACGCTTTGGAAGGGCAAACCGCGACTCAAATTGAGTGGATTAGGACGAAGATGAAGCAGTTCGCGCCGCAAACGCTTCTCGTCGCGTCCTCCTAGCGTGTCCGAGGGCTACCCCAGACTGCACGGAAGTCTCGTGGACAGCGTCCCCCCGATAGGAGGAAGCGCGTTGACGGCGGAAAGCCCCACCCTGGGGCACACGGGGACCGCTCTCCCCGCCACGGCGTCAGATCTATCGCGCAGTCAGAGTAGCCACTTGCTCCGGAGAGGAGAAGACTTTGAGAACTAATAAAGCGATCTTGTTCGACGTAGTGTTGTTTTCGGTCCTCTTCGCCAACGGTTGCACCCAGAACGCGCGGGTGGGCGAAGACGGCGAGGAAGACCTGGCCAAGCTAGAGGTGAGAGGTAGCCCCGGAACGGAGTTCTCCGGCTCCTGCACCGTCGGAAGCGGGGAGCCCGAGAGAATCGGTGGTCAGGTTCCTGAAAGCTTTGCCTACGAGCTCGACGGAAAGCCCCTCAAGTGCGAGATCGCCTCGGAGGGTGATATCGAGGTCGACCTTGCCGCAGCTGACAACCACTCCGTGCAGCGCATAAGCGGGGGTACTTTAAGCCCTACCTACAGGAACGGGAGCATCTCCTCCTCGACCTCATCGTCCTCGGCCACCTCACAGGACGCGTCCCCCGTTGGGGAGACCGAAGAGGAGCCCGTTGGCACGGCAGACGGACCCGGAAGCGTAAAGCGCGAGTCGAGGAACGTAAGCGGCTTCGACAAGGTCGAGCTCGAAGGGATCGGTAACCTATCCATCCGGCAAACGGGGAGCGAATCGTTGAGCGTGACTGCAGAGGAGGACGTACTCCCGAAGATCAGGACGGAGGTCGTGGACGATCGCTTGATCATAAGTCCGGAGCCCAACACCAGCATCGAGACGACCGAGCCGATCAACTACGAACTGACCGTCGACGATCTGCACGCCTTGGAGGTGTCGGGATCGGGCAACGTCGAGGTAAAGGGTATCGAAAGCGACAGGCTATCAACAACCACCCTAAGCGGTTCAGGAGCCGTAGAGGCAAGCGGCAGGGCCGAGAGCCAGGAGGTGGACGTTTCGGGTTCCGGGGACTACCGGGCAGAGGACCTTGAGAGCGAGGAGGCAAAGGTCGACGTCAGTGGGTCGGGATTGGCCATCGTGAACGTTAGCGACGCGTTAGACGCCGAAGTCAGCGGTGCCGGCGCGGTGGAATACGTCGGAGATCCCGTGGTTGAGAAGGACGTAAGCGGAGCGGGGTCGCTCTACCTGGGGGAGGTGCTGTGCCCGGT
>JADDPY010000129.1:7032-14940 GCA_016781635.1 Rubrobacter sp. | reverse complement strand
TACGCGGGGCCTCCGAGGGGCTCGGGGCGGACCTCGTCCTGGACGCCGTAGGGGCGGAGGTTACGCGGCGCGGCGCGATCGGGCTCCTCCGTCCGGGCGGACGGGCCGTCATGGTGGGCTTGCACGACGACGAGACCTCCCTCGGGTTTCATGGGATCGTGCGCGGCCAGATCCGCGTCCAGGGCTCGTACGCTTACACGGCGGAGGACTACGAGGAGGCCCTCGGCTGGCTCGTCGAGGGCCGGGCCGGGATCGGGGCCCTGCCGCCGGTCCTGCCGCTGGAAGAAGGGCCTTCGGCCTTTGCGGATCTCGTGCGGGGACCTTCCGCGCAGATAAAGGTCTTCCTCGCCGGTTCCGGGGCATCGGGGGCTTGATGGCAGAGTTTGCGCAGCTCTCGGGGAGGACCGCGATCGTGACGGGTGCGAGCAGCGGGATCGGGCTCGCGACCGCGAACCTCTTCGCGGATACGGGGGCGAAGGTTCACGGGGCCGCCCGGCGCCGGGAGACGATGGAGGAGGGGGCCGGGGAGGGCAGGATAAGCTCCGGCTCCTTCGTGCCGCATGCCCTCGACGTCACCGACGCGGAGGCGGTCGGGCGCACGATCGTGGGGGTTGGAGAGGAGAGCGGCATCGATGTCCTCGTCTGCGCCGCCGGGACGAACGTGAAGGGGAGGCGGCTCGAGGAGCTGACCCCCGAGGTCTGGGAGAAGATGCTCGCCGTGAACCTCTCCGGGGCATTCTATGCCGTGCGGGCCGCGCTGCCGTACCTTCGGGCATCGGGGGGGCTCGTGATCCTGATTAGCAGCGTCTCGGGCTCCTGGCCCGACATGTCCGGCCCGGCCTACGGAGCGTCCAAGGCCGGGATGACGCAGTTCGCGTACGCGGCCGGCTTCGAGGAGCACGCCAAGGGGGTCCGGTTCACCTCCGTGAAACCCGGCATCGTGGATACTCCTATCCTGGACAACCGCCCGGAGCCGCCGAGCCCAAGGATACGGGCCGCAAGCCTCAAATCCGAGGACATCGCCTCCACCTGCCTCTTCCTCGCCACCCTTCCGCCACGCGCCTACGTCCCCGAGCTGACGATCCTGCCGACGCAGCTACAAGCCCTCGGCAAGAGCTCGAGCCCACCTGTGGCCGGAAGATAAAAGATACGCCAACTTGGCGAGGGGGTTCCCCGAATACCGTAGTGCGGACGGGCGGGGAGTCCCCATCTGTTCCTACGACACGCGGCTTGGACGCGTCCAGCGTTCACTTTCTCCCCGGGGGAAAACTACCGCGTGTATCCCGAAGCATTGGGGATGCGCTCGGTATGCCGGGGAGAAGGAGAATAATTGGAATTTGCAACGTCATGCTATTTGGCATATGGTATGCACCTTCACCCACCGCGTCGTGGGTGCAAGGCGTCGTGTAGCCGTTAAAGGGAAGGGTGGATGTTTCTTGTTCGTCGCAAAACCATGCCGGCTGTGGGGTTGTTTGCGGGTCTGACGAGCACCGGTTACGCCGATCAGGCTGGTGGGCACGAGGAGGACAGGTCGTTCACGGTCGGCTACATGAACCGTGACGAGGATGTTACCGTTTCGAAGATTCTGCTTGAGGAAGAGCTCGATTTCGCCCTCATCGAGGAGCAGATCGGCGAGTTGGAGATCCAGGATGCCGGCGAACCTGAAAAGGGGACGCGTGCATGGTTGGAGGAGCACCGCGACGTTGGCGAGGCCTGGCTTCCCAAGAACTAGCGACGGCGCCGAGAAGTAGCCAAGAACGTACCACCCTACCTGGGAGAATACGATGAGCGGCGAAACGCAGGAGAATGCCCTGCTACATGAACTCTTCGAGGATCAGGCATGCCGGACACCACGGGCACCCGCGATCGTGGGGCCGTGGGGCACGATTACCTACGGCGAGCTCGACCGGCAGACGGGCCGCCTCGCGGCCTACCTAAGGACCCTCGGGGTCGGCCCCGACGTTACGGTCGGTGTGTACATGGAGCGGCGCCCGGAGTTCGTGGTCGCGTGCCTCGCGGTGCTCAGGGCAGGCGGGGCATTCCTCCCGCTCGAGCTCGCCTATCCGAGCTCCATGATCGAGGACGTCCTGACCGACGCGGAGCCCCGCGTCGTCGTCACGAGCGGCGAGCACGAGGATAGTCTTCCCGAAGATCAAGAGAAGATACTCCTCGACGGCGACTGGGAGAGCACGCTCCCCCAAACGGAGCCTGGCGACGGGGTGCGCCCCACCCTCGACAATCTCGCCTTCGTCTCCTATTCATCGGGCACTACCGGGAAGCCCAAGGGGATAGCGAACCCTCACCGGGCCCCGGTGCGCTCGTACCTGTGGCGCTTCGGGCTTGTCGACTACGGCGCCAAGGACGTCGTGGGGTGCAACGTCTTTTTTATCTGGGAGATGCTCCGGCCGCTGCTCAGGGGTGGGGCCATTTGTCCTATCCCTGACGACGTGATCTACGATCCCGCGGCCCTCGTGGGCTACCTGGAGAAGCACGGCGTGACCGAGGTGCTGTTTACCCCGTCGCTTCTCGAAGCCGTGCTCGACGGCGGCGGGGAGGATCTCGCGCAGAAGCTCTCCGCGCTGCGGACCTTGTGGCTCAACGGCGAGGTCGTCACGAAGACGCTGGCGCGAAGGGTGCTCCGTCTCATGCCGGGGAAGCGCATCTTCAACCTGTACAGCATCAGCGAGACGCACGAGATCTCCGCGGGCGAGCTGGAGGACCTGGTCGAGAGCGCCGACTCGACGTACTGCCCGGTGGGGAAGCCCGCGAACCCGAATAACCTCTACGTCCTCGACGAGGACGCCCGTCCGGTCGGGGAAGGCGTTACGGGGGAGCTCTACGTCGGTGGCGAGGGGCTGGCGCGCGGCTACGTGAACATGCCCGAAAAGACCGCCGAGCGTTTCGTCCCCGACCCGTTCGCGGGGGGTGATGCCCGGATGTACCGCTCCGGGGATAAGGCCCGGCTCCTCCCCGATGGGAACCTGGAGATCATGGGCCGCATCGACTTTATGGTGAAGGTTCGCGGGTACAGCATCGAGCTCGGGGCGGTCGAGGCCGCGATCGAGGAGCGGCTCGCGGTGACGAACTGCGTCGTGATCGCGGAGGGTGAGGAGGGCGCGGACAAACGCCTCGTCGCCTACCTCGTCCCCGACTCGAAGGACGGCGCGAACGATGGCCGCCATGCCGAATGGGACATAGACCCCAGGACGGGGCACGGCCCCGGCATCCGACGCGTCCTCCAGGACGCCTTGCCGCACTACATGATCCCGGCGGTCTATGTGCAGACCGAGGCACTTCCGCTCCAGGATGCCACGGGCAAGGTTGACCGTGAGAACCTCCCGACGCCTCCGGCGCGCGGAGCATCCGACGATGCCGCCCGGCAGGAACCCGCTCTGCCCACCGACGCGCCTCGTTCGGAGAAGGAAGAACGCCTCGCCCGCATCTTCGAGCGCGTCCTCCTTCTCGAAAGGGGTTACGTGCGCCCCGAGGACGACTTCTTCGAGGCTGGCGGCCACTCTCTTGCGGCTGCCGAGCTTGTGGGGAGGGTAGAAGAGGCCTTCGGGGTCCGCCTCGCGACGAGCGAGCTTCTGGAGAACCCTACCGTCGCGGGGTTGTGCGACGCGATCGAGGCACGCCAGAAGGGCGAGGCCGGTGCCGGGTCCGAGACGGACGAGCCCGACCTCGGATCTGAGACCTTGCTGGAGCCGGGGATCCACCCCGGAGGCGCCTGCGAGGGGGTGACGCGCCTGAGCGACGCCGAAAACGTCTTCCTTACGGGCGCTACCGGGTTCCTCGGGGCCTTTCTCCTCGATGGGCTGCTCTCGGAGACAGAGGCCAGGGTGCATTGCCTCGTCAGGCCCCGCCACGGCGGCGACCCGATGTCTCCGCTGCGCGACGCCCTGAAGCGCTACGGGCTCTGGAGACCGGAGAGAGCGGCGCGCGTCGTCCCCGTGTCCGGAGACCTCGCCGAGCCACTGCTCGGCCTTTCGGAGGGAGACTTCGACGATCTCGCGGGCGAGGTGGACGTGGTGATCCACGCGGGTGCCGTGGTCAACCTGATCTACCCTTACTCCGCCCTCAAGCCCGCCAACGTCGACGGCACCCGCGAGGTCTTGCGTCTCGCGTGCCGCCGGAAGAGCAAACCGGTACACCACGTCTCCACGAACGGTGTTTTCCCCCGCGGCTGGGGGCTCTGCGAGGAGGACACCGACCTCGACGACCTCGCCGGGGCGCAGGAAGACGGCTACGGACGGTCCAAATGGGTCGCCGAGAAGCTCGTCTCCGAGGCCGCCGGGCGCGGGCTGCCGGCGGTCGTGTACCGCCCCGGCAACATCTCGGGGCACGGTGAGACCGGCTCTTCCAACCCCAAGGACTTCCTCGGCGCCGTGATCTCCGAGTCCGTCCGCATGGGCTCCGCCCCGAAAATAGAGGGTTGGCGCATGGAGATGACCCCGGTGGACTTCGTGACCGGTGCGATCCTCCGCCTCGCAGACGATCCCGGAGCCGCGGGCAAAACCTTTCATCTCGCCAACCCCGAGCCCCCATCCGCCGAACGGGTCTTCGGCTGGATCGAGAAGCTCGGCTACGATTTGGAGCGATCGCACTATCCCGACTGGCTCGACGCCATCCGCACCACGCCCGCCGAGACCGAGGCCGGCGAGGTCGTGCGCGGCGCCGCCCCCGACGATGCGGCGGCGGTGAAGGATGACAACGACTACGACGACCGCCATACCCAACGAGCCCTGAACGGGGTTGGCCCGCAACGGCCCGAGGTCGATGCCGCGCTCTTCGAAACCTACGCGCGATCCTTCGTCGGACGGGGCTGGATGCCGGCCCCCGACCGGGCTCGCGAGGGGGCAAGACGATAAACGAGGGGCGCTTTCACGGTAAGGTCGCGGTCGTCACCGGGGCGTCGAGCGGTATCGGGGCTGCGGTCGCCGGCGCCCTCGCCCGGGAGGGCGCCCGGGTCGCGCTTGCCGCGCGCCGTCCCGACACCCTACGGGAGGTTCAGGACGGGCTCGTCGAAGGGGCCAGAAGCATCGTCGGGGAGACTGACGTCACAGATCGCGAGGGGGTGGGGGCGCTCGTCGCGCGCACGGAGCGGGAGCTCGGCCCGGTCGATTTCCTCGTGAACTGCGCCGGCGTCATGTACTACACCCTTATGAAAAACCTCCTTGAGGAGGAGTGGGAGCGGACGGTCGAGGTCAACTGCAAGGGGGCGCTCAACTGCGTCGGCGCCGTCCTGCCCGGCATGCTCTCCCGGGAGAGTGGGCACATCGTGACGATCTCCTCCGACGCGGGACGCAAGGTCTACGCGGGCCTCGCCGTTTACTCGGCGAGCAAGTTCTTCGTCGAGGCGCTCTCGCAGGGCCTCAGGCTGGAGACCGCCGGCACGGGTGTCAGGGTAACGACGATCCAGCCGGGCAACGTGGACACGGGCCTCGTCTCGCTCACTACCGACGAGGAGGCCCTCCGGCTCTACGGCGAGCCCACGGGCGCGCGCGTGCTCGACCCCGAAGACGTTGCCGCCTCGGTGATCTACGCGCTCTCCCAGCCCGAGCACGTCGCCGTCAACGAGATCCTCGTCCAGCCGCGCGACGAGCCTGCCTGATCGCCTCGTATCCCCACCGGGCGGGGACGGGCCCGTCGCATCCGGCGTGGAAGTTACGGCCGTTGCTATACTGCGGCCGGGGACCGAGGGATGCGACGGGGAGGGATTGTTGTGAGGGTGGCGCTTTTCGTTCCTTGTTACGTAGACCAGATCTACCCCGGCGTGGCCGTCGCCACCGTGCGGGTGCTTCGCGCTCTGGGGGTCGAGGTCTCCTACCCCGAAGGCCAGACCTGCTGCGGACAGCCGGCTTTCAACTCCGGCTTCTTCGGGGAGGCCCGCAACGTCGCCCGACACCTCATGGACGTCTTCGAGCGCGAGGGCGACCGCTCGGACTACATCGTCTCCCCTTCCGGCTCATGTACCGCGATGGTCTCCCACTACTACCCCGTCCTTTTCGAGGACAGGCGGGAGGAGAAGGAGCGGGCCGAGGCGCTCGGCCCACGCGTGAGGGAGCTCTCGGACTTCCTCGTCAACGTGGTGGGCGCGGAAGCCGCGGATCTGGGCTCCCGGTTCGAGGGGAAGGCCGTCTTCCACACCGGCTGCCACCAGCGCCGCGAGCTCGGGGTGCTCGATGAGCCGCGCCGTCTCTTAGAGGGCGTGCGGGGCCTGGAGCTTGTGGAGTGGGAGAACGAGGAGCTCTGCTGCGGCTTCGGAGGGACCTTCTCCGTAAAGATGCCCCTGGTCTCCACCGCGATGGCCGACGAGAAGATAAAGGCGCTGGAGGGGAGCGGGGCCGACACCCTCGTCTCCTGCGACTCGAGCTGCCTCATGCACCTCGGTGGACGGCTCGGGCGCACGGGACACGACACGCGCGTGATGCACCTTGCCGAGGTACTGGACCCCGAGAACGGGAGGGTCGTTTAAGGATGCAAACCAGGAAGCCCGCCCGCGAGCGGGACACGACGGACCACCGCCGCGAGGGGATAGAAAGCCCCGTCGAAGGTTTCAACGAGCGCGGCGGCCGGGCGGCCGGGGACGAGGCCCTGCACGGCGCCCTGAAGCTCTTCGCCAACAAGGTCTTGCCGGCGCGCAACGCGACCCTCGCGGCGCTTCCCGAGGCCCCCGAGCTCCGCGAGAGGGCGTACCGGATAAAGCAGGAGACGATGGCGAACCTCGACCGGTATCTGGAACAGATGGCCGGGGCCGTCGAGGAGCGCGGAGGGAACGTCCACTTCGCCTCCGACGGCGAGGACGTCGTCCGGTACATCGGTGATCTCGCCAGGAGACGCGGGGCGAAGGTCATCGCCAAGTCTAAGAGCATGGCGACCGAGGAGATAGAGCTCAACCGCCGCCTGGAGGAGGGCTACGCCGATCTGGACCTCGAGATCGTGGAGACGGACCTCGGAGAGTGGATCGCCCAGCTCGCCGGCGACACGCCGTCTCACATCATCGGGCCCATCCTGCACATGAACAAGGAGAGGGTCGCGGAGATCCTCTCGGAGGTCGCGGGGGAGAATCTGCCGCCGGACCCTGAGGTCCTCTCGCGCTTCGCCCGCGGACGCCTGCGCGAGAAGTTCCTCACGGCGGATATTGGCATCACGGGGGCGAACTTCGGCGTCGCCGAATCCGGTACGATCGTTACGGTCACGAACGAGGGGAACGGGAGGCTCGTGACGAGCGTCCCGCCGGTCCACGTGGTGGTGATGGGGATAGAGAAGCTCATCCCGCGCTTCGAGGACCTCTCCGTGTTTACTCGCCTCCTGGCGAGGAGCGGGACGGGCCAGAAGCTCACGGTCTACACCAACTTCGTGACCGGCCCGCGCGGAGAGGGCGAGCTCGACGGGGCTGAGGAGTTTCACCTGATCCTGCTGGACAACGGCCGCTCGAACCTCCTGGGCACGGAGTTCGAGGAGGCCCTCTACTGCATCCGCTGCGGCTCCTGCCTGAACGTCTGCCCGGTCTACCGCCAGACCGGCGGCCACGCCTACGGCTCGACCTACTCCGGGCCCATAGGAGCGGTCATCACCCCGCTCCTCAAGGGCGACGAGGAGGCGAAGGACCTCCCGCACGCCTCATCCCTCTGCGGCGCCTGCTCCGAGACCTGCCCCGTCGGTATTCCGCTGCACGACCTCCTCCTCAAGCTCCGTAACCGTCAGGTAAGGGAGGGCATGGCGGGGAAGGCCCAGACCGCCGCCTTCAAGGTCTTCGAGAACACGATGAAGAGCCCCGCGCTCTACAACATCTCCGGCAAGCTCGGCCGCGCCGCCCAGAAGCCGCTCCTCAAGGATGGCTCGGTTCGCCCCTTGCCCGGCCCTCTGCGCGGCTGGACGGACTCTCGCGACCTGCCTCCGCTCGCG
>JADDPY010000129.1:0-6943 GCA_016781635.1 Rubrobacter sp. | reverse complement strand
CCGGCCGCTACAAGCCGACCCGCGCCCCCGACTCCGTGTGGACCCCGAAGGGGACGCCTGCCCCCGCACCGATAGAAGACCCCGCGTCCCGCTTCCTGGAGGAGCTCGGCGGCGTGGGCGGTCACGGCGTGCGCGTCGAGAACCTGGGGGAGGCCCACGATTATGTCGTGTCGCTAGTCCGGGAGCGCGGCGCCGAGTCCCTCGTCCGATGGGACGACGCGGAGCTCGAAAGCTTCGACGCGCCGCTGGCGGAGGCGGGCCTGGAAGTTACCGTATGGCGAGATCTCGAAGACTTCAGGGCGGTTACGAGCAGGGCCGACGTCGGGCTCTCGACCGCCTCGTGGGCGATCGCCGAGACCGGGAGCCTCGTGCTGGAGAGCGGGCACGGGAAGGGCCGGAGCGTAACCCTCCTGCCGCCGACCTACGTGGCGGTGTTGCGGGCCGGTCGGATCCTGGGCACCCTCCCCCAGGCGATAAGCAAGTACGCCGGGGGGCGGCTCCCTTCGAACGTCTGCTTCCATACCGGGCCGAGCCGCTCGGGGGATATCGAGATGTCGCTGGTCACCGGGATGCACGGACCCGGCGACGTACACGTCGTCGTGGTGGGTTAGCGTAGTTATGGCGAACCCTCTGCGAGGAGCGTGGGCCGAGGGACGCCCCGCGTTCGGGCTGTGGTCCATGATGCCTGGCTCTTTCGGCGTCGAGCTACTCGCCTCGGCCCGCCCCGACTACGTCTGTATAGACCAGCAGCATGGACTCGCGGACCTCGCCGCCCTCATCCCCATGCTCGCGGCGGCGGAGGCCGCCGGCGCCACCCCCCTCGTCCGCGTGCCCCGCAACGACCCCGCCGACATCGGCAAGGTCCTAGACGCGGGAGCCCGAGGCGTCATCGTCCCGCTCGTCAACAACGCCTCAGAGGCTGCCCGCGCTGTCCAAGCCTGCCGCTACCCGCCTGAGGGCAACCGCTCCTACGGTCCCGTCCGGGCCTCGCTCGTCTTCGGGACGGGGGACCCGGTCGCGCTCGGCCGGGAGGTCTCGTGCATCGTCATGGTCGAGACGCGGGAGGGCCTCGAGAACGTCGAGGAGATCGCCGCGACCCCGGGTGTGGACGGCATCTACGTCGGACCTTCGGACCTGGCCCTCTCGCTCGGCCTTCCGCCGACCCTCGACCCCGTCGAGCCGACGCACGTCGAGGCCGTAGCGAGGATAAAGGACGCCTGCAAACACCATGGCATCGCCGCAGGCATCCATACCGCCTCCGCCGAGGTGGCAAAGAGGCACGCCGAGGCCGGGTTCGACATGGTCACCACCGGCACCGACGCCACGCTCCTTGCCGGTGCCGCACTCGAGAGGTTGGCTGCGGTACGCGGCGAGAGCGATCCCGTTCGAGGCTGACCGGAGGCTCGCCACCCCTCCCGCCGGGTGCGGCCATCCGCCGCACGATGGCGTCGGTAGCGGGCTAGAATCCCCGCATGAGTGAAGCCGAGTCGATAGACCTCTACGAAAGCCTCCGGGACGGGGCGCAGGTGCGCTGTGGACCCTTTTGGGAAGCGAAGACCTCAACGCCAACCTGGTGCGATTTCCGGCGGGGGAGGGCGTGGGCGAGCACGTGAACGGGGAGGTGGACGTGCTGATCGTCGGGGTATCCGGCGTTGGCAGCGTCGCGGTACAGGGGCGCTGCTACGGACTGCGGGCGGGCGTGGTCGTCCTCGTCCCCAAGGGGGTAATGCGCTCGAAGAGGAGCGACTCCGCGGACTTCGCGTACCTCACCGTACACCGCCGCCGGGGTCTGCTCCAGGTATGCCGGTCCCGGCACCACGATCTCTGAACCGTCTCGCGGAGGCGAACCGCGCAAGGACGTTGTATCTTGCGTTCCTGTTCGGCCGGGGTAAGACGAAGGAGGCGCTTTCGTGAAGACCATCCTATGCTACGGTGACTCGAACACCTGGGGTTACGACCCTGTGACGGGGGGGCGTTTCGAGCGCGAGGAGCGCTGGCCCGGGGTGTTCGCCCGGGAGCTCGGCGACGGGTACCAAGTGATCGAGGAGGGCCTCAACGGGCGGACCACGGTCTGGGACGATCCGATAGACGCATACAGAAACGGGCGCGAGTACCTCATCCCCTGCCTGGAGTCCCACGCGCCCCTCGACCTCGTCGTCATCGCGCTCGGGGTAAACGACCTCAAGGCGCGCCTCGGGGTCTCCGCCTCGGACATAGCGGACGGCGCGGGAGCCCTGGTCGAGACCGTACAGAAGAGCGCCACCGGCCCGGCCGGAGGCGCGCCCGTGGTCCTCCTGCTGGCCCCGCCGCCGGTGGGCGAGCTCGGCGACTCGGACGAGATGTTCGAGGGCGCTCTGGAAAAGTCTCGGGGTTTCTCCAAACACTACGCGCGGGTCGCCGACAAGTACCGATGCGGCCTCCTGGACCTCGCCGGGCTCGTCTCCGTCAGCGACCTCGACGGCGTTCACTTCGAGGCGAGCGAGCACGAGAAGATAGGGCGCGAAGTAGGGGCGAGGGCAAAGGAGATGCTCCAGTAGCGAAACATGCACCAGGATCACGCAATACCCGCCGCACTTCCCTATAATGCCCATCCTATGAACGGGAGCCCATGGGAGAGTGGCAATGTGCCGGGAGAGTTGGAACTGGCGTATGGCCGCGTGGGGGAGGGGGCGAACCCCATCCTCGCCCTGCACGGTATCACCGCCCAGCACCATGCTTTCAACGCGGTAGCGCGCCATCTCGCGCACCCGGACGGCATGGTCGCCCTGGATCTCCGCGGACGGGGTGACTCCGAGAAGCCGCCCCCGGACAACTACGGGATGAACGCGCACGTGGAGGACGTGATCCGCACCCTCGACCATCTCGACATCGAGCGCGGCCTGATCTGCGGCCACTCCATGGGCGCCTTCGTGGCCCTGAAGTTAGCCCTGCTCCACCCTGACCGCGTCTCGGCCCTCGTCTTGCTCGACGGCGGCTGGCCGCGCCCGGAGGACGAGCCCGACGAGGCGGCTGCCGCGGCCATAAACGAGGGCCTGGAACGGGCCTTCCGCCGTCTCGACATGGTCTTCGAAACGCCGGAGGCTTACCTGAACTTCTGGTTCCCGAACCAGAACCTCACCTACGACGACCTGCCGCCCGACCTCGCCGATTACTACCGCTATGACCTGCAAGAAGTAGAAGGTGGCTACCAACCCAAGGCTTCGATAGACGCGGCGCGTGAGGACTCGGATTCCGTTTCATCCGAAGCACCGACCCTCGAAGAGATGAAGGGCATCTCGTGCCCGGTCGCCCTGGTACGTGCCGCGGAAGGCTTCTTCCCGGGGACCGCGCCGCTCATATCTGACGAAACCCGTGACGCTATGAGCGGGGTGTTGGATCTCGGCTCGGAAACCGTGGTGCCCGGCACGACGCACTATACGATGCTATTCGAGCCTTTCGCGGCCGAAACAGCGGGCTTTATAAGTTCCGCCCAGCGGTCATAGCGAGCTGATCTAAAGCCCGCTCTCGTCGGGGACGTTTTGACTGCAATGCCTGATATAATAGAGAAATCGGGAGCGTCTCCGGGCGGGGAGAGGCTCCCGACTTTTGTTTCCTGGGGTCTTCCTTACGCTACTACTGGTCCTTCGGGCGCGCGACCTCTTCGCAGACCACGTAATGCACCCTGTCAGCGGGGAGGAGCCACTGCCTGCTTGCCTGAGAAGTAATGCGCAAGGGCCTGTTCTGTTGCAGTGAGTCGGAGATCTCCGAGAGGGCGCTCTCCGCGTCCTGCTGGGTCTCGTAGACTCCGTACCTCATCCTTGGAACAGAGTACCCCATCGTGGAGCCCGTGTGCGCACCGGGGGCCTGGTCGCGGCCAGTGGAGGCCCGCTCTTCTTCCATGTCCTGCTGCGGGTGCTTGCCGGGATCAACGAGCCAGACGATTACGCTGTAGGCCACGATCTTCCTCCTATTTCACGATATGCTTACATGACTAAGCTTGACTTGATGTTTATCCCCGGCGTTGTTTCCCTATAAACGCCGACGATCGGCAACGGGCCTCCTTCGTGTACACTTGCGGACCGTGGGAGAAGAGGAACGCCTGAGAAGGGAAAAGGCCGAGATCGAGGCGCGCTACCGCGAGGTGTTGAAGTCCTCGGTCGCCTTCGAGAAGAAGATACGTAACCGCTGGCGCCGGAAGAACCGCGAGAAGAACGCCTGCATCGCCGAGCTAGAGGCCCGTGTTAGGGAGCTGGAGCGGCGGCTCGGAGAACGAGAAGCCTGACCGGCTTCTAGCCCTTCTTTAGAAGCTGGTGCGCGCGAATGCTCAAACGCACCAGTACGAGGCCAACGATTGGGACGGCTATGGGGAGCACGAAGCGGCGCCTGACCTGGCTCAGAAAGGATTTCTTGTCGTTGAGGTGGTGGAAGGGTTTGCATACAGGTTCTTGGACGCCGAGGAACTCGCAGAGGGGTCCCCAGCCTTGCTTCACGCTGTAGACCAGGAGCTTCTCGGGGGGGACGCGCTGCTTGACCTCCTCGATGTGGCGTTCGAAGACGCCTATGGCGTACTCCCTGTCCTTGAATCGGCCCGAGAAGGTGCCCTCCCAGATCACACCTTCTGTTATCCGGGTGGCACACCTCGTCCGGGGCGCGAAGAGGCTCAGCAGGGAAAGGACGGGTGAGGCGTAGACGGACTTCGGAACCCCGTAGATGGTGTTCATGGTGCTCTCGTACCAGTCCTCGGGGTCGCGAACCGTGAGGATCACCTTCGCCTCCGGGTACGCCTGTATGAGCTCCGCGTAAAAGGAGGCGGCCGGCCAGTCCAGGGCCGAGCGGTAACCGTTCAGTAAGCCCTTCCAGTTCACGGGCTTGTTCCGGGTTGCCGCGTCCCACGCCTCGGCGTGCTCCGGGCTCTCTAGCGAGCTGGCCATGCTGTAGCATGGGCCGAAGCCCAACTCCTCCAGCGCGGCCTCCAGGGAAGTCGTCCCCGTCCTCCCGAAGCCAGCCCCGATTACCCGTATGCTCAAATGCCCCCTCGATCTATCGCCGAAGGGGTATTTGCCGTTACTTCTCGCCCTTTAAACTTCGACTCGCCGACGGATATGACGGCGCAGACACCAAGGTCGAAAGCTCTAGCGCTCCTCGGGCCGGGCCTCGTGGCTCATGTTGGGGGCGCCGGTGAAGCCTTCGGAGAGCCGCTCGGGCTCCTGGACGCCGGCCAGAGCATAGTCCAGGGCGTCCTCGTCAGTCGGGTCCGCCAGGTCCAGGCGGGAGGCTAGCGTCCCGTCGAGATCCTCGTCCGAGAGCCCGCGCACCTCCTCGTTCATCTTCTTCATCTCCGTCTCCTCGATGTCCACGATACCGAGATCGTTGACCATCAGGGCCATCAGCTTGCGCTCCTTCGTCGCGCGATCTGCCATCTTTTCCTCGATCCTCTTGTTAGAAACGTGTCGGCCGTTCGGCGCCCAAGTCTACAACGCAACCCGCGACGGCGACGATACGGAGTTATGCGAACGGTGAGATATAACTAGCCGTGCCCCGCGCGAGGGGGGACAACATGCAAGACAAAACACACTAACACCCGGGAGCGCGCACCTTGAGGAAGATGCTCACCATCCTGCTGTTCCTTGGCCTCCTGAGTTCTTGCGGAGGCGCCGGCTCCGTGGCACCCGAGGATGCTTCCCGGGGGGACGAGAAGACGGGGGAGACCACCTCTACAGCCGGTGCTACGATCGGCGGTGCGACCGGTGCCACTACCCCGGAGCCCACGGCCCCCACCACCGTCGCCGAGACGCAGCCCCCGGAGAAACCGGCGGTAGAGGCGACCGTTAACACGCCGGATGTCCCGGCCGTTGGCGGCAACGGCATGGTCAGCTCCGCCCACCCGCTCGCCACGGAGGCCGGGCTCGAGGTCCTCGCCGACGGCGGCAACGCCTTCGATGCGGCGGTCGCGGTCGCCGCCGCCCTCAACGTCGTCGAGCCGATGATGAGCGGGGCCGGCGGCTACGGTGCCCTCGTCGTCTACGACGCCGAGGAGGGGGAGACGCGCTACCTCGACGCCGGGAGCCGCTTCCCGGCGAGCACCGACCCCTCGATCTTCCGCCCGCCGACGCCAGGGTACGAGGCCAACCGCTGCGGCGCCCCGGCCGTTTCGGCGCCCGCCAACGTCGACGCCTGGGAGAAGCTCTCCGAGGAGTATGGCGAGCTGAGGTGGGACCGTCTCTTCGAGCCCGCCATAAGCTACGCCGAGGACGGCTTCGCCATAGACGGGGTCACGGCCGGTTGGATCGGCTCGGAGTACCCGGCCTTCCCCGAAAACGCCCGGGAGATCTACGGCAGGGACGGCGTCCCGCTCGGGACCGGAGAAACCCTCGTCCAGCGAGACCTCGCCGGCTCCCTCCGCCTCATCTCCCGCGAGGGCGCCGATACCATTCACGGCGGCGCCCTCGGCGAGGCGATGGCTTCTACCGTGCAAGAAGGCGGCGGCTTCCTGACCCTCGGAGACACCCGGGACAACCGCGCCGAGTGGCTCGACACCATCAGCATCGACTATCGCGGCAACGAGGTAGTCACGGCCTCGCCGCCTTCCACCTCCTGGGGCATGCTCCTCCGGCTCGGGGTGATGAGCCGCTTCGACCTCTCACCCTCCGACCACAACACCTCCGGTTACATCCACGCCCTCACCGAGACCTCCAAGCAGGGCGCTCAGGCTGCGCGCGAGTATGCCGCCGACCCGCCGTTCGACCTCTTGCTCTCGGAGGACTACTGGGCCGAGCAAGCAGCGAACATGAGCCCTTACTACGCGAGCCCCTACGAGCCTTTCACCACCGTCGATTCCGCGGCATCGTGCTCCCCGACGGGCTACACGCCCACGGGACCCGCCAACAACGCGCAGGCCAACTCCCAGGGTTACACCACCCACTACGTCGTCGCCGACGGGGAGGGGAACGTCGTCAGCTCTACC
>JADDPY010000055.1 GCA_016781635.1 Rubrobacter sp. | reverse complement strand
TTTCAGGTGGTTTTGCCTCCGCCCGCGCCTCGCAATCCGGTGTAGCTATAGAAACTTCCCGGACCACCACCTGGGCCTGCCATATAAAGCCGACCCTACGGCGAGCGTGCGTGATCGAAACAATCAAAACTCCGCAGAAGATGTTAGCACAGCGGGAGGCGGGCTTCTAGCCGAGGCTCTCCTGCCATCCGCCGGTGACGAGCGTCGACTCCTTCAGCCGCCCCCTAAGCTTCTCCAGGGCGCGCCGTAGCAGCTGGCTGATACGCCCCTCGGTCAGGTTCATCGCCTTGCCGATCTCCTTGAGGGTCAGGCCCTCATAGAAATAGAAGGTAGCGACGATCTGCTCCTGCTCGTCAAGTTGCCCTATCGCCTTGACGAGATGAGCACGCAACTCCTCCAGGTTCGCCTTACTCTGGGGGTTGACGGCAGAGGTGTCTACGATAAAGGCTCCGTACTCGCCTCCGGGCCCGCCATCTACCTCGAGGCGCGCTTCGAGGGAGGCGACCTGGGCGCGCGAGTACTGCTGCAAAAAGTTCTGGTGGTCCTCCACCTTGGCGCCGAGCTCGCCGGCGACCTCGACCTCCGAGGGAGGGCGCCGGAGCTCCTGGGTCAGCTTCATTGTCGCCTGGTCGACCTCCTGGGCGCGCAAACGGACACGCCTTGGGACCCAATCCTGACTCCGTATCTCGTCGAGTATGGTCCACCGAATCTTGCTTATGGCATAGGACTCGAACTTGGCCTTCCTGCCCGGCCTGTCCGGATCGTAGGTCTCGATGGCGGCCAAAAGTCCCAACACCCCCCAGGAGATCATGTCCTCCTGGTCTATGACCCCGGTCGTCATTCGCGCCCCGACGCGGCTGGAGACGTATTTGACGAGCGGCGAGTAGTTGACGACGAGCCGGTCCCTCAGCCCCGCGGCCTGACGTTCGACCTCCCTGCGCCTCTCGTCATCCGGACCGAGCTTCTCCAGGTCCTCCCGAACTTTCCTGTACCTTTTCCAGAGGCGCCCAACGGTCTGCCCGCTCACCTCGTCACACCCCTGCCCGCCCGACCGGTCTCCTCACGAAGGAGCCCCCCGCGTCGCGCCTCACGTAGCCCTTGAGCTCCAGGAGCGCGAGCGCGGAGAGGAGCTTGCGAATCCCGATGCCGCTGCGCCCCGCTATCGCGTCTACCCCGGTCGGCTCGAAGCCTACCCCCATCAACGCCGCCCTCTCGTCTTCCGGTAACCCTGCCGCCGACGGGTCCTCCGGTCCCATATCACCGCCCGCCGTCATGAGCTTCAACGGCTCCTGAGCGGGGGGAGCGACGGCATCGACGAACTCGTCTATGTCCCACAGGACGCCTGCGCCGTCGGCCAAAAGCTTGTTCGATCCCCGGCATTCGTCGAAGCCTACCGGGCCCGGCACTGCCCATACGTCTCGTCCGGCATCGGCCGCATGGCGGGCCGTTATAAGAGACCCGCTCTTTTCCGGGGCTTCTACCACCACTATGCAAGCGGAGAGGCCAGAGATCACACGATTGCGAGCCGGGAACCTCCACCTGAGAGGCGGCTCCCCGAGACCGTACTCGGAGACGAGCCCCCCGGACTCCCGCACTAACCCGAAGAGCTTACGATTGCTCCTCGGATATACCCCGTCGATCCCGCACCCGAGCACCCCAACCGTCTGCCCGCCCGCCTCCAGAGCGCCCTCGTGCGCAGCCGCGTCCACGCCCAGGGCGAGCCCGCTGACCACGCACACCCCACGCTCTCCGAGGGCCCTACCGAGCTCTCGGGCGGCGCCGAGGGCCGTGGTCGACGCCTTGCGAGACCCGACGACCGCGACCGCGGGCTCCTCGGGCATCCTTCCGCCCACGAACAGAGCCGGTGGCGGGTCGGGCACCCCCGCCAGCCCCTCCGGATAATCCATGTCGGCCGATGTTACGGCCCTGTAACCCTTCTCCCCAAGACGCGTCCGGACGGCCCCGGCGTCGAAGCCGGCCCGAAGCTCCTTCAGAACACCCCGAACCTTCTCGCTCAGCCCGAGACGCGTAGCGATCTCGTCCGCGGGCATCTCCAGGATGCCCGCCGGGGGGAATCCACCCATACGCGCGACGACGCTCGTGCCCGCCCTGGCTTGGAGAAGCGAGAGGAAGAGATAGGCGTCGGTGGCGCTAGGACTCAACGCTCGCGGCCCTCCTGTAATTCAGTGCCTCAGCGAGGTGTTCGACCCCGATCTCCGCCTCTCCTGCGAGGTCCGCCGCGGTGCGCGCCACCCTGAGCACGCGATCGTGTGCGCGCCCCGAAAGGCCCATCCTGTCTATTGCCCGGGAAAAAAGGGCCTCGGTCTCCCCTCTCAGGGCGGCATGCTGCCTCAACGCCCTGCCCGCGAGAGCCGCGTTCTCTACGCCCTGGCGCTTGATCTGAAGATCTCGAGCGTCGCCGACGCGAGCGCGTATCGCGGCAGAGCCCTCCGCAGCTTCTCCACCCCGCAGTTCCTCGCGTGTCGGGCGCGGGACGTCGACGAACAGGTCGATGCGGTCGAGCAGGGGCCCGGAGACGCGGCCCTGGTAGCGCTCCACCTGCCCCGCCGAGCACCGGCAAGCCCTCCGTCTGTCCCCCCAGTAGCCGCACGGGCAGGGGTTCATGGAACAGACGAGCGTTACGCGCGCGGGATACGTTAGCGTGGCGGCAACTCTCGAGATCGTCACGGTCCCGTCCTCCAAAGGCTGCCTCAACACCTCGAGGGTCGACCGGCTGAACTCGGGGAACTCGTCGAGAAACAGGACCCCGTGATGGGCCAGTGACACCTCGCCAGGACGAGGGTTGCTGCCACCACCCGCGAGACCAGAGGTCGAGATGGTATGGTGCGGGGCGCGAAAGGGACGCCGACGCACGAGGTGCCCTTCCCCTATCCCGGCAGCGCTCGTCACCTTTGTAACCTCGATGCTCTCCTCGTCGGTGAGCGGCGGCAGGATGCCCGGCAGCCTTCTTGCGAGCATGGTCTTGCCCGAGCCCGGAGGTCCGTTCAGGAGGATGTTATGCCCGCCCGCCGCCGTCACCTCCAAGGCGCGCTTTGCGTAAGCCTGTCCCGCCACGTCCGCGAAATCTTCCCCGAAGGGTTCGCCGACGTCCGAAACCTTACCGTTAGGAGAAGGGGAAAAAGGGGCTATCGCCTCCTCGCCGGAGAGGAGATCTACCGCTTCTCGCAGAGAGCTCACCCCGTAGGTCTTCGGGCCGGAGGTCGCGGCCGCCTCGGCGGCGTTTTGGTGGGGCAGGATCAAGACCCCAAGCCCCTCCCTCTTCGCCCCCTCTGCCATCGAGAGCGCGCCCCTTACCGGCCTCAATCCCCCGTCCAACGACAGCTCACCGACGACGCCCGTACCGTTCAGACTCTCCCTCGGCACATGACCGGAAGCGGCCAGCACCGCGAGCGCGATCGGCAGGTCGAAAGCCGGGCCTTCTTTGCGCAGGTTGGCGGGGGCGAGGTTCACTATGACCTTTTTCGTCGGGAACTTGTATCCGCTGTTGGATATGGCAACCCGGACCCTTTCCCTCGCCTCTTGCACTGCGGCATCCGGTAGTCCGACGATGGAGAAGCCCGGTAACCCCGAACCCACGTCGACCTCGACCTCGACGGGTAGAGCTTCCACACCCAACAGGGCCAAACTCCGAACCTTGCACACAGACACTACGCCGCGTACCAACGCTTCACTGTGGCCTCCATCACGCATCCCCCATCCATCTACGCTCCGACGGAGCATAAAGCATTTCTCAACGCTCGATTGTACCAATTTGCCTGAATACGCGCGACGAGGAATACCAC
>JADDPY010000416.1 GCA_016781635.1 Rubrobacter sp. | reverse complement strand
TAGCGACGAGCGACTCGGGGGCGGGGGCCGGCATACAGGCCGACCTGAAGGCGTTTCTGCGCTGCGGGGTCTACGGGACGACGGCGATCGTCGCGACGACCGCCCAGAACACCGTCGGCGTGACGGACATCTTCGCCTTCCCCCCGGAGGTCGCGGTACAGCAAATCGAGGCGGTCGCCTCGGACATCGGCGTGGACGCCGTCAAGACCGGGATGCTCTTCAACGCCGGCATCATCTCGGCCGTCGCAGGGGCCGTAGACCGCCACCGGTTGCCGAACGTCGTCGTAGACCCGGTGATGGTCGCGGAGAGCGGGGCGGTCCTCCTGGAGCCCGACGCCGTCGAGACCTACAAGAACGAGCTTTTCCCTCTCGCGACCGTCATAACGCCGAACCTGCACGAGGCGTTCGCGCTCGTCGGTGAGCCCGTCGACGAGGACCGGATGGAGGATTGCGCCGTGACGCTCCGCGCGACGGGTCCGAAGGCCGTCATCATCACGGGCGGCCACACCTCTACGGGGGCTGATCTCCTCTACGACGGAGAGGGATTCAAGAGGATCGAAGGGCCAGTCCATCCGTCGAAAAACACGCACGGGGCCGGTTGCACCTACTCCTCGTCGCTCGCGAGCTTTCTGGCTCTGGGGTACGGGATCGAGGAGGCAGCGAAGAGGGCGCACGCCGTCGCTTCGGAGGCGGTGGAGCACGGGCTCGGCGAGATCGGGGAGGGGGCCGGGCCGGTGCATGTTCTGGGCAGCTTGTTGAAAGGGGTGGAAAGTTGAACGCTCAGGAAGCGTTGCGGAAGATCTCGGACGAGAAGCCGCTCGTCCATCACCTGACAAACTACGTGACGGTCAACCTCGTCGCCAACGTGACGCTCTCGACGGGGGCGCTCCCGGTGATGGCGCACGCGGCCGAGGAGGTCGAGGAGATGGCGGGCCTCGCCTCGGCGCTCGTCCTCAACATCGGGACGCTGGACCCGGGGCAGATCGAATCGATGCTCCTCGCGGGCAAGAAGGCAAACGAGCGCGGCATCCCCGTAATCCTCGACCCCGTGGGCGTGGGGGCCACATCCCTTCGCACGCGCACCGCCGAACGCCTCCTCTCAGAACTCGACGTGGCCGTCGTCTGCGGCAACGCCGGGGAGGTCGCGACGCTCGCCGGCCTAGACGCCGAGGTGCGCGGGGTCGAGAGCCTCGCCGGCGACGCGCAGAGCGCCGCCCTGCAAGCGGCCCGCTCCCTAGGCGTAACCGTCGCCGCCACCGGCCCTGTGGATTACGTGAGCGACGGCGGGAGCGCCCTGGCAGTTTCTAACGGTCATGCGCTCATGGGTCGCGTCGTCGGGACCGGCGACGCCTCGACCTCGACCATCGGCTGCTTCGCCGCGGTGGCCGGCGCCGCTGGCGCGGAGACCGTAGCCCAGGCACTGGCGTACTACGGCCGGGCCGGGGAGGTCGCGGCCGGGAGCGCCGGAGTGGAGGGCGCGGGCACCTTCGAGCCCCGCTTCCTCGACGCCCTCGCGGCGCTCGCTGGGGACCCCGAGAGCCTGGATGGGAACGTGCGGGTTGAGGAGTTGTCCGTTGGCTAGGCCGGCCGCGCGTAGCGGGGGGAATACCAGCACCCGAAAGCTCGCGCTCGCGGGCCTCTTCGCCGCGTTGGGGGTTCTGCTCTCGCTGTTCGCGATCCCGGTCGGCGGCGCGCGCGTCCTGCCATTCCAGCATGCGATCAACGCGGTCGCCGGGGTGGCCCTCGGGCCGTGGTGGGCGGCCGGGGCCGCGCTCGTCGCGGCTACCCTGCGTTTCTCGCTTGGCACGGGGAGCCTCTTCGCCTTCCCCGGTAGCCCCTTCGGGGCGCTCGTGGTGGGGCTCGTCTACGTCTTCTTGAAGCGGGACGAGGCGGCCCTCTCCGAGCCCGTCGGGACCGTTCTCATCGGGGCGCCCCTGGGGGCGTTGCTTATCAGCCCGGCCCTCGACCTGGGCGCGGCAGGTGGCGTCGGGGTGCTCATGGTCTCGTTTGCCCTCTCCAGCATCCCCGGCGCGATCCTGGGTTACCTCCTGCTCAAGGCGTTGCGCAGGGCCGGTGCTATCCGCTAGAGTGCGTCACGACCCGCGTTCGGTGCTCGTGGAGGCGAGAACCGCGGGCAGGAGCGCCGTCAATGGGAGGTGCCGGCGCAAAGACCGGCATCTCCCTCGCCCCATAAAACCCGGATACCGGAAGGGCTTCGAATGAAGTGTGAGGGGCGCAATCTTTGGCGATACCTCGCGGGTGTCTTGTTACGGTTTCGGGTGGGTGATCCTGTATAACTATCGTTATGAAGACCAATTCCAGCATCGGGCGCCTTCTGGGCGAGACGAGCCACCGTCCTTATCCCGTTCCGCATGGCCCGTGGGCCCTGAGCATGAGCTGGCACGACGTGCTCTTCATGCACTGGCCGGTGCCGGAGGGCTGGCTGCGTCCCCTGATACCGCCGTCGCTGGAGCTCGATTCTTTCGACGGGTCGGCATGGCTCGGGGTGGTGCCGTTCAGGATGTCCGGGGTAAAGCCACGCTTCTTGCCGGGGGTGCCGTGGCTCTCGAACTTTCCGGAGATCAACCTTCGCACCTACGTCACGCAGAGTGGCAAGCCCGGCGTCTGGTTTTTCAGCCTCGACGCCCACAACCCGGTAGCCGTTTGCCTCGCCCGCGCGACCTTCTCGCTCCCCTACTTCGACGCGAAGATGTCCTCCCGGTCCTCGGGCGACGAGGTAGCTTACAGCAGCGTCCGCACTCACAAGGGCGCACCACCCGCCGCGTTCGTCGGGCGCTACCGGCCAGCGGGCGGGCGGTCAGATTCCGGCCCCGGGTCGCTCGAGAACTTCCTCACCGAGCGCTACTGCCTGTACAGCGCGAACGGGAAGGGGCGCGTCCGGCGCGGGGACATCCACCACGAGATGTGGTCCTTGCAGGGGGCCGAGGTCGAGGTCGAGAAGATGGAGATGACCGGCCAGATCGGGGTTACCCTCCCCCGAACCGAGCTCGTCGTCCACCTCGCCAGTCGCCTCGACGTCGTCGCCTGGGCGCCCCGGAGGATCGAGCCGTGAAGCCCCTCGAAAAGCTGGGTGAGGCCCGGCTGATCCTCGTCACCGACCCCCGCCCGGACCTCGCCCGCAGGGTTCGGGCGGCCGTCCGGGGGGGTGTGGACATAGTGCAGCTTCGGGACAAGCACGCTCCGCGCGAGGGGTTGCTGGCGCTGGCCGAAGAGCTGCGCGGAATCTGCGAGGAGGCCGGCGCCATCTTCACCGTGAATGACGACGTGGAGCTTGCCCGATCCTCCCGCGCCCACGGGGTCCACCTCGGCCAGGAGGACGGTCCTCTCGCGGAGGCGAGGAATACCCTCGGCCCCGACACCGTCGTCGGCAGGTCGGTGGGAAGTGCCGAGGAGGCGATCGAGGCCGTCAAGGAAGGGGCGGACTACCTTGGGGTAGGGACGATCTACGCTACCCCGACGAAGCCGAAGGAGGAGGCGGAAGGTCCCGCGCTGCTGCGTGAGGTGGCGGGCCTCGGGCTCATTGTCCCGTGGTTCGCTATCGGTGGCATAACGCGGGAGACGGCGGAGGAAGCTGCCGCGGCGGGGGCCTACGGCTTCGCGGTCGTACGGGCAGTGCTCGACGCCGACGACCCCGCCTCCGCCGCCCGCGAGCTCCGCTCCATCCTGGAAGACCCCCGAGCTTGACGGTCAAGGCCGACCTCGTCTCCGGCATCCTGCCGGTCCGTTCCGATGGCCGGATGCTCCTGCTCCAGCGGCCGGGCACGGAGACCTGGGAGCCCCCGGCGGGGCGTCTCGCCCCCGGAGAGAGCTTCGCCTCCGGGGCCGTACGGGAGGTCTACGAGGAGACGGGGCTCCTGGTGGGGCCGCAGCGCCTCCTCGCGACCTGGGTCGGCGAGCGCCCCGGCGGCGGTCTCCTGGCGAGCGCCACCTACATCGGACGCGCCGGGCAGGGCGACGTCCGAATCTCCCACGAGCATCTCGGCTACAAGTGGGTAACGCTGGACGAGTGGCTCGACCTCCCGAGCTGGTGGAGCCGCGAAAACATAACCGGCGTCGCGGGGCCCGTGGCCACCCTCCCCGCTAAATCTCCCCCCGAGCCGCCGGCCCCGGAGCTGCCGCCCCCCGGGGTGGTAAGCGCCAACCTCGGCGCCGGGACCGTCGTCGCGGACGTAAGCGGGCGGGAGCCCAGGGCGCTCCTCCTCCGGCGCCGCAAGCCACCCGCCGGCCTGTGGGAGAACCCGGGCGGGATGCTGGAGCCCGGCGAGGATTTCGTGCGGTGTGCCCGGCGCGAGACCCTCGAAGAGACCGGCCTCGACATCGAGGTCGGGGAGCCTTGGTGGGCCCGGGTCGAGGGCTGGCGTTCCCCGGACGACCCCGAACTCTACGCCGGCGTCGGCTTTCTCGCCCGCCACCCTGGGGGAGAGGTCTGCCTCGAAGACTCGGCCCACGACCAGCACCTCTGGGCCACCGAAACCGAGTGGCGCTCGCTGCGTACCTGGTACACGAGCGAAGAGTCCGATGCCCTGTGGGACGCTGTGAGGGGGATAGGATCTTAGGAGAGAGGCGACGGGAGCCCGGCGAGGAGCTCCAGGGGCGGACCGGGGACGATGTCGCCGAAGCATCCGGCTCCGGCGGCGCGGCCCGATCCCGGGGAGGCCGGCGGACCTGGGTGCTCGTCTTCGGGGTCTTCGTGATCCCGGTTTTGCTTTACGCCGCGGTCGCGGCGTTGCCTATATCGCCCGGCAGGAAGGTCGCGTTCTCGGGCGCGCGGGTGATCGGCGCAGAGGGGACGTTCCGGGTCTCGACGCTCGTCCTTGGTAGGGAGGCCGTGCGGCGCTACCGGCGCTTCCTCAACCCGCGAGCCTGGTTTGTCCGGTCCGAAAAAGACTGAACGAGTTCGACCTCATACGCCGCCTCTCGGGGCGCCTCCCCGCGCCGCCCGCGGAGGTCGTTGTGCCCATCGGCGACGACTGCGCCGTCGTGCGCCTCGGAGGAGGCAAGGACTGGGTCGCCGCCGCCGACATGCTCGTCGAGGGCCGTCATTTCGAGGCCTCGTGGGCCTCGCCGCGGGACGTTGGGTTCAAGGCTGTGGCCGTCAACGTCTCGGACGTCGCCGCGATGGGGGGGACGCCGCGCTTCGTCCTCTCCTCGGGTGGTGGGGCGGGCCCCGAGACGACGCTCGGCTGCATGGAAGGAATCTTCGAGGCCTGCGAGGAGTTCGGGGTGTACCCGCTCGGCGGCGACACGACGAGTTCCCCGGCGCTTACGGTGAACGTGGCGATCCTCGGCGAGCTGAAAGGACCGCCCGTACTCCGCTCCGGCGCCCGGGACGGGGACCTTCTAGCCGTGACCGGGGAGCTCGGCGCTTCGGCGGCGGGGCTTCTCGCCCTCATGAGCGGCGACGTCTCCGAACGTCGTGTCGGGCGCCTCGTCCGCAAGCACCTCCGTCCGGAGCCACGTGTTTTCGCGGGACGAACGGCCGCCGGGCTCGGGGCGCGGGCCATGATAGACCTCTCCGATGGGCTCGCCTCGGACGTCCGCCACGTCTCCGAGAGGAGCGGCGTAGGCTGCCGCGTAGACCTCGGTCTCCTGCCCATCGCCGACGACGTCCGGGAGTACGTCTCGGCCATGGGCCGTGACCCGCAGGTGCTCGCGGCGACCGGCGGCGAGGACTACGAACTCCTGATCTCGGCCCCCGAAGCAGTTATAGAGGCTCTGGCCGCGGAGTCCGACGTGCCGGTGACCATCGTCGGGGAGGTCGTGGCCGGGGACGGGGTGGTATTCCTTCGGGGCGGCGAGCCGGTCGGTAACCTCTCCGGTTGGGACCACTTCCGCGAAGAGTGATACGGCATCCGGTTCATTCTTTTCGTCTGACATGGGTTGGGGATAGGGGGTGGAGCAGAGCCCTACTCCCCAGCACGAAATCTACGTACCCCTGCCTGGATTCCGTACGACAGGTTCCCGGGCTCCTCTTCCGGGTACGGTACCGTGCGGCAGAAAACCGTCATCGAGGAGGGATCACCCGTGCCATACGACAACCTGAGCGACTTGCCGGAGAGCGTGAGGCGGAACCTGCCGCACCACGCGCAGGAGATCTACCGCGCCGCGTACAACTCCGCTGAGGAGCAGTATGGTGAGGAGAGCCGCGCCCACCGCGTCGCGTGGAGCGCCGTCGAGAACAAGTACGAGAAGAACGAGAACGGCGACTGGGCGGAGAAGTAGCCTCTGAGGAGGGACGCCCCGAAGCGAGCCGGCCAGCGGACGGAGGATGTGCCCTCGTCCGCTGGCCGGTACGTCTGCTTCAGCCCTTACGGAAGCTCTGAGACGACCTTCTTTGCCCGCGGGATGGCCGGCGGGCTCATGCTCATCTCCGTGACGCCGAGCGCCACTAGCTTCGGGACGAGCGCGGGGTCGCCCGCCGCCTCGCCGCAGACGCCGGTTTGTATGCCGGCCTTATCCCCGGCCCGGCAGGTCATCTCGATGAGTCGCAACACTGCGGGATGGTCCGCGCGGTAGAGCTTCTCCAGTTTCTCGTTGCCCCGGTCGACTGCTAGGGTGTACTGGGTGAGGTCGTTCGTCCCGATGGAGAAGAAGTCCGCCTCCCGGGCCAGTTCCTCGGCGCACAGCGCCGCCGCCGGTGTTTCGACCATCACGCCCGCCTCCACCGGTCCGGTCCTGGCGCCCTCGCTTTCTAGCTCTTTGTGGCACTCCGCCAGAAGTCTTCTCGCGGCTACGAGCTCCTCGACGTCCGAGACCATCGGGAACATGACCTTGAGGTTGCCGTGTGCCGCGGCCCGCAGTATGGCCCTGAGCTGCGGCCGGAACAGGTCGGGGACGTCGAGGCTCATCCTGATGCCGCGCCAGCCGAGAAACGGATTCTCCTCCTCGTGCCCGCTTACGCCGGGCAGGTCCTTGTCGCCGCCGACGTCTATCGTGCGTATGATGACGGGCTTCTCGCCGAAGGCCTCGGTGACCTCGCGGTAGACCCCGTACTGCTCCTCCTCGGTGGGCAGCTCGTCGCGTTCCATGAAAAGAAACTCGGTGCGAAAGAGCCCCACGCCCTCGGCGCCCCAGGAGAGGGCGTCCGCAGCCTCCTTCGGGGAGCCGAGGTTCGCCGCGACCTCGATGCGGCGCCCGCCGCGCGTCCTGGCCTCCACGTGCCTGTATTCCGCGAGGGCCGTCCTCCTGGCGACGGCCTCGTCCTGCTCCCCCTCGAAAAAGGCGACCTCGCCGGCGTCCGGGTCCGTGACGATGTACCCTTGGTCGCCGTGCACGGCGACCACGCCGGCTCCGAGCGCCTCTTCGAGACCGGCGCCACCGAGGCCGACGACCGCCGGTATACCCATCGAGCGGGCCATGATGGAGACGTGGGAGGTCTTGGAGCCCTCGGCCGTCACCAGCCCGAGGACCATGTCTCGCGGCATCCGGGCCGTCTCCGAGGGGGCGAGGTTGCGCGCCAGGACGACGGACGGGACCGAGAGGCCGGCGAGCCCCGAAGCTTGAAGCCCCATAAGCTGGGCCGCGATCTGGCCGGTCACGTCCCTGACGTCGTCGGACCTGGCGGCCATGTACTCGTCCTCCATCGCGGCGAAGAGGGCGGCGAACTCCTCGCCCACGGCGAGCACGGCGGCCTCCGGGCTCTGAAGGCCCCGCACGCGCTCCTCGACCTCCGAATGGAGCTCCAGGTCGTTGGCGAGCTCGACGTGGGCGTGAACAAAGGCGGGCCCGACCGCGACCCCTTCGGAAGCGACAACGCCCTCCAGGCGTTTGCCCGGCACGATCTAGCCCTCCTCCGAGGAGATCAGGCCGGCCACGACCTCTACCGCCGTCTCCTCGTCCTCGCCTTCCGCCCTGACCAGCACCATGTCGCCCTTCTTCGCCCCCAGGGCCATCAGCTTCATAAGGCTCTGGGCGTTTGCCTCCCGGCTGCCCTTGACGATGGTGATGTTCGAGCTGCAGCTTCGGGCCTTCTTCACGATCTCCTTTGCCGGGCGGGCATGGAGACCGGCCTGGGGTACGACGACCACCTCTCTCTCGACCACCTGCATCTCCTCTCCCCTTTGCAGATCTTTTGAATGCGCCAGCACCCTCCAACGAGTCCGGTAGCCGCACTCTATCGCAATGTCTTGGGCGGATCGGCTGTTTCAGCGCACCCGTGGCGCCGGGGTGGTCACGTTGGAGCCTTCGCGGACGAGCCTCCGCCCGATCAGGAGAAAGGCCGCGCCCAGCGCGAGGAAGGCGAGGTCCAGGACGAGCCGGATGGGGCCGGGCGGCAGACTGTCCAGCACGTGGTGGATGCCGAGCAGGTGATGGTCGATGATCCCCTCGACGAGATTGAAGATGCCCCAACCCATTAGTATCGCGCCGACGAGCGTCCCTGTCGGCGGCAGAGCGTTGGCGCTACGGACGGCCTGCCAGAGCAGGAAGAGGCCCACTACCGTGAAGACGTAGGTCATCGTGTGGAACAGGCCGTCCCAGAGCGTGTTCAACTCCAGGCTTCCGACGCTGTTCGGGGGGCTGGTCGCCGTCAACATGTGGTGCCACTGCAGGACCTGGTGAAGGACGATGCCGTCGAAGAAGCCCCCGAGGCCGAGGCCGAGGATCACGCCTGCGATAATGAGCCGTCGCGGATACATAACTTCCCGTGTACCCTGGCGCCTCGCCGGGTAACCCGATCGGCGGGTAGCCTTTTAGACCGGCCAGCCTTCCAGCTTCCAGGCCGCATCCCAGAACATCCACTCGTAGCGGGCGGTGGTGACGAAGGCTTCGGTAGCCCGGGCCTTCGCGAGGGGGCTCAGGCCCTCCGAGGAGCGGTCGGTGAGGTCGAGGACGGCCTCGACGAGGGTGCCGAACTCCTCCCCGCCGTAGGTGTCGATCCACTTCTGGTAGATGGGTTTCGGGGAGCCGTGTTCGAGGAGTGTCTTTCCGACGCGATTGTAGATCCAGTAGCACGGCAACACCGCCGCCAGGACCTCGTGGTATTCCCCCAGGGAGGCCATCCGGAGGATGTAGCTCGTGTAGGCCAGCGTGGTCGGGGCGGTCGGGGTTCGGTCTACGACATCCTCGGGGAGCCCGAACTCTTTCAGAAAGCCGTCGTGGAGGCTTCTTTCGACCGTGATCGCCCCGGCCGAGTGCTCATTGAACATGACGAGCGTGTCCTCACCCGAGGAGCGGGCCGCGGCGAGGCTCAATGCCCGGGCGTAGTCCCTGAGGTAGAGGGCGTCCTGCAAGACGTAATGCTCGAAATGCTTCTCCGGAAGCGTGCCGTCCTCGAGACCGCGGAGGAATGGATGGTGCAGTATCTCCTCGTAGATGCCCTCGATCGAGCGCCACAGTTCGCCGGTGAACCCTTCGCGTTCGGTAATTTCAACCTCGGTCATGGGATCTCCTTTCGTTTTCCCGGAGACCACTCTACCGCGACGGGATGCGGACCGCCCTAGTGTTCGATCCACTCGATGTCCGTGTACCGGTCCGAGGTCGGTTTCTTCGTTTCCAGCCACGTCGGGTACCAGGAGTTGATGTAGAGTTGCATCTTCTTATCGGGGATGCCGCCCTTGTACCTCTGCATCTCCTTGCCGTCCACGTAGAAGACCACGGAGTCTTCGCCGTAGAAGAAGGCGTAGTCGTGGAAGTCTTTCGTGGGGTCGAAGGGGAGTTTTTTCTCCTTCGTGTGCGTCTGCTTGCCGCCTGTGTAGGTGGTGAAGAGGACCTTGCCGGAAGGCTCGTTGAAGACCTCTATGTCTATCTCGCTCTCGAAATCCGGCGGCTCGTAGAGGAAGAAGCCCGTGATGGAGGAGGGTGCGTTGGGTACCTTGAGGCGCGCTGTGTACATCGAGCCCGGGCCGTGGAGCTTCTCCGATTCAATCTCGGCGCCTTCCACGGTGTCCGCCGGCAGGGTGAGCCGGACCTTCCCGTCCTGCGTGGAGACGTTTTCGGAGTGGATCTTCCCACGCCCGAGCTTCCGGTCGGTGGCCTTCCACCCGGGGGGCAGGGCGTCAGCCTCCGCGAACTCCTCCGGAGGATCGGAGACCCGGAACGCCGACTCCTTCTCCTGTTCGGCGAGGCGTTCGGCACCGGTGTCGTCTTCCCCCTTGGGCTCCTCGCTCCAGATGGAGACGCGCGCCGCGTAATAGCCGGGCGCCTCCAGCGGCGGTGTAACGAGCGTCTCCTCCCCCGACTCGTCGCCGGGCTCGAGCTCGACCGGCACGGTGGGGGCGTCGCGCCACTCGCCGGCCCCGTCCCGGACGCTGTAGCCCACAAAGAACGTGTGAGCCTCGGAGCCCGTGTTTCTGATCCGCACGAGAGCCTCCGCCGGGTCGCCGGGTGAGACCTGCCCCTTCGGGGGCTCGAAAGCGGTGATCTCGGCCCGCGGCACACCGTCCGAATCCCCACAACCGGCGGGGAGCCCAAGCAGGACGGAGAGCGTTAGCAGGGCGAGGAGCCAGGAGGCAGAATTTGCCATCCAAATGCTGGGCCTCAAGAGCCGGGGCTGCCTGCCTGGAGTACCGTCGGCCGGCTCGCGGCGTCTCCTTCCATCGCGGGTGGCACCGTTTGCAGGGCGGATTCGAGGGCTCGGAACCTCTCGCCTTCTAAGAAGTCGTGCAGATAGACCTTGCCGTTTCGACTCTTCGCGTAGGCAACGAGATCCCGCACGGCCCCCGGATCTGGGGATTCCGCGTCCAGCGATTTCAGCGTGAAGGTGAGGCCGTTCTCCTCCGCTATCCGTCTTTCCTCTTCTACCCAGGGGGCGTCATCCGGGTTATCGGGGTCGAGTGTGGAGATCACCTCTTCGACGTCCCGGCTCACGACGAAGTTGAACCACTCCTCTTCCGTCGGGTAGGGGCCGAGGACGACTTTCTCCCCGTCAAAGGGGATCAACCTCCCGCGCTCGAAGGCCTTCGGCAGGGGCTTCAACTCCCGGGGCTCGGGCTCACCCTCAGCGCCGTTCAGCATCTGGCGGACGTAATCCACCCGATGCTTGCCGAGGTAGCAATGCACGTAATAACGCTTCGTATCGTCGCCGGTCAGGTCCTCGATTCCCCGCAGTGGCTTCTCATTCTGGCTGATCCAGGGCAGCATGGGGTACGAGTGGACGGGCATGTCGGCCTCTTCGCCGTTGGTGATCTCCTGTTTCAGCAGGACGTTCTCGAAAGGGATGTCGGGGTTTAGCAGCGTGATCACGCCATCGTAACCCTCGGCTTTTAGCTCCTCGATCTTTCGGGCGTCTGGGTAGGAGCCGTAGGTGAACCGCTCGCCCTCGACGGTCTCTTCGTTCATCTCGCCGAGGGCGACCATGAAGTCCGTGTCCAGCAGGAGGTAGAAGGTGGCGAAGGTGGCGACAAGTAAGGCACCGAGCACCCCAATACCGGCCGGCAAGTCTCTCCTCCGCGAGAGGAAAAACCAGCCGAAAAAGGCCGTGACACACACGCTGATCAGGACCCATGCAAGCACGAGAGCGCCCAGGATCAGGTCCACCATGCCCTGTGCAGTCCCCCTGTCGTCGAGCCACTGCTCGAACGGCACCAGGAAGAACAACAGGTACAACACCCCGCCCGTGAACCCGAAGCAAGAAAGGAACATGAGGCGGAGCATCCACTTCTTCCAACCCCTCAACGGACGAGCTTTACTCACGACACACCCCATTTTCTCCGTATCTCTTGCGACTTTTCGTAAGATCCCTCGCGCCGATCAAGCCGTTCCCTGACTGCGTTTCTTCGCCGCCCTCTTCTTCGCCGGGTCGAATCCCTGGCGCTCCATGGCGCCCCAAGACTGGTTTTTACGCAGAAAGGAGACTATAGCGTAGGCCCGCCAAATCGTGTTCAGCTGCCGGTATCCGAAGTTCTCGAGAACGCCGTAGACCGTGAGCTTGAGGATGTCCGACCAGCGCGGGTAGCGGTTCAGGCGGAGCTCCTCGAGGAGGATCGACGCCACCGAGAGCAAGACCCCGAGGCCGACCGCCGCTATAAAGAATGCGAGAGCGAACTGGACGTTCAGGAATCCGAAGGCGAAGCCGATCACGAGCGCCAGGTAGCCCAGGATCTCGATCACCGGTCCCGCGAACTCGAAGAGGAAGAAGTACGGCATGGCGAGCAAGCCCACGGTGCCGTACCTCGGGTTGAAGAGCATCTTGCGGTGGCGGATGAGAGTGTCCATGAGGCCCCGGTGCCAGCGGTCGCGCTGGCGCCTCAGGACCTTCAGGGTCGCGGGGACCTCCGTCCAGGAGACCGGGTCGGGGACGAAGGCAACCTTGTAATCCTCGCCGCGCTCGCGCAGGTTGCGGTGGATCCTCGTGACCACCTCCATGTCCTCCCCGACGGTGTCGTGAGCGTAGCCGCCCGCCTCGATGAAGTCCTGGCGGCGGAACATGCCAAACGCGCCCGAGATGATGAGGAGAGCGTTCATCACCGCCCAGCCCGTGCGCCCCGCCATAAAGGCCCTGAGGTACTCGACAATCTGGAAGTTCGGGGTGGACTGGGCCGGGGTCGCAATCTTGACGACCCTCCCCGCCTCGATCTCGCAGCCGTTCGCGACTCGTACGATGCCGCCCACCGCGACGACCTTGCTCGACTCGATCATGGGCCGCGCAAGCCTTAGGAGGGCGTCCTCATCCAGAATGATATCCGCGTCTATGCAGCAGACCAGGGGGTAGCTCGCCGCGCAGATGCCGACGTTCAGGGCGTCCGCCTTACCGCCGTTCTGCTTATCTATGACGATCATCCGCTCGGAGGCCGAGGCGTAGACGGATTTTATGGGCTGGGTGTCGAGCTGGATCCTGATCGGCTGGTCCGACTCGGAAAGGTCGAACTCCTCTCTCAAAACGTCGATGGTTCCGTCCTTGGAGCCGTCGTTGACGACCACGACCTCGAAGAGCGGGTACTGGAGCGCGAGGAAGGAACGCACGCTCGCGGAGATTGTCGCCTCCTCGTTGTAGGCCGGCACGATCACCGAGACCGGCGGGGCGTAGTTGGAGGTGAAAAGTTCCGCGAAGCCCGAGAAGACTTCGCGCCGGCTATGGTTGGTTATCTCGAAGAAGGAGACCGCGTACAAGAGCAGGTAGAACGAGTTGAGGAGCAGGAAGTAGCCCAGGATGCCGTAGTTGACCGCGAGGACAAACCACTCGAAGCTCACTGCTTCCCCTCAATCGCACCTTCGGAAGGGACACCCTCCATTAGATCACCGTCCGGAGAAGACCCGTTTGCGGAGCTTGCGCTCGAGGTCGCCCCGTCGGGGGGGGCCTCTTCACGACGAGTGGCGACCATGGGCTCTTCGAGCATCTCGCGCAGGGCGTCGCTGTTGTCGCCCTCCGGCATGTTCTCCGCAAGGTCCTTCAGATACCGGGTGGCGCCTATCTTTATGAGGATGGAGATGGTGTCCTGCGCTCTCGCGCCGCGTCTGCCGGGCTTGGTGAGGTTACGGACCGCGCGGCGGGTGAAGCCGCGGGCCTCCATCGTGGCGGCGGCGCGGTCGCGCGCGTAGCGGTCGTCGCTATGGAGCAACTCCAGAAGCGCCGTCTCGCCTTCGGGGCCCATGTTGGCGAGCGCGAAGCAGGCGTTGCGGCGCACCCACCACGCGTCGTCCGAGCCCATCTCCTTGAGCCTCGGCACCGAGGAGACCTCCCCGATCATGCCCAGGGCGTTGGCCGCCTGCGCCCGGACGGGCCACGCCTCGTCGCGGGAGCACGCGAGGAGCGCCGGCACGTCCTCGGGGTCCCCGATCTTGCCGAGCGCGAGCGTCGCTTGCGCCCGGACGTCCGTCTCGGCGGCGTTACGGGCCGCATGTTTGAGGACCCCGCGCGCCTCGGCGGCCCGGAGGTTGCCCAGAACCTGGGCGGCCATGACCGGGCCGTTGAGCTTCCGGGTACCGAGCGAGGCGATGTCGGTCAGCGACTCCTTGAGCGGCCCCACAGCGGGATGTCCGATCCTCTCCAGGTTCTCGGCGACCCTGAGACGCGTGATCTCGGAGGGCGAGTCGAGCGTGTGGGCCAGGGAGCGCACGGCCTCATTGGTCCCGATGCGGGCCAGGGCACGAGCGGCCACTGCCCGCACCGTCTCGTCCTCGTCGATGAGTAGCTCCGCGATGGGGCCTACTACCCTGGGGCCTCCGAAGAACCCGAGGTTTTCCGCCGCCCGTGCCCGTTTCCAGCGCCTACGCGAGTGGAGCGCGCCAAGGTAGAGACCGACGAGCCCCAGGTCGTCGGCGAGCTTCATCAGGTACTCCCGCCCGGCCCCTCTTAGGAGCGCCATCCGCTCCACGATGAGGGCCGAGACGAAGCGGTCTCGCTGCCAGGGGCGCAAGCGTTCGAGTTCGGGTTGCGGCTCGTTCGTCAGAAGGTACTGTTCCAACGCGGGCTCTATAAGACGGTAGTAGGACTTGTACCATGCCTCTCTGACGGTGCGCAGGACCTTCACGCTGACCGTGATTGCCACCATCAGCGAGATCAAGACCAACATAGCCAGAATCATCAGTTCTACGAATCTCATTCAGCCACCATGTGATCGTTTGCCGTCGCATGTTTATTATCGGTCGCTAGCCATATGGCCTTTAGTCTACTAGGATACCGTTTCGCAAAGCTTGGGCATTGTAAGCAAGACCGGAGGGTACTCCTGTGGACTTCGAGGGTGCAAGCATACTCGTTGCCGATGACGACCGGGTGGTGAGAAGGATCGTCGTCGCCAAACTCTACGGTCTGGGATACGAGATCGAGGAGGCCGAGGACGGCCAGGAAGCTCTGGAGATTATGGAGGAGGGTGAAATCCCCGATCTCCTGATCACCGACAGCAACATGCCCCGTCTGAGCGGTCTGCAACTCGTGAGGAAGCTGCGCGAGAGCGAGGACCAGGCCCTATCTTTGCTGCCGATCGTCATGCTCACGGCCCGCCAGAGCGAGCGCGACATCATCCAGGGCCTCGAAACGGGCCTCGACGACTACGTGATCAAACCGTTCTCCCCGGACGAACTCGCCGCCCGCGTCCAGACGGTGCTCTGGCGCTCCGGCAAGCGCCGCGCCTCCGACT
>JADDPY010000369.1 GCA_016781635.1 Rubrobacter sp. | reverse complement strand
CTCCTCCGTATGCGCGCTCAGGCGCACCTCCACGCCCAACTCGCTTATCGCTCGCCCGAGCATCGCGCCAGCAGGGCCGTCGAGCTGCTGGTTCATCAAGTGGCCCGAGCGGTGCACTACCGTCACGTTCGCCCCGCGGTTCGAGAGCCCGTAGGCCGCCTCAAGCCCGAGCAGGCCACCCCCGATCACCACGGCCTTCTCGGGCTCCGCCTCCAGCATCTCCTCCGTATCGCGCACGGTCCTGAAGACGAAGACGCCGTCTTTCTCGCGCCCGATCATAGGGGGGATCCAGGAAGACGAGCCCGTCGCCAGGACGAGCTTGTCGTAGGGGACCCACTCCCCGTCGTCTCCCCGGACCTCCTTGGCCGCGGCGTTTATCTCCTCCACCCGTACGCCGAGGCGGACGTCTATACCGTGCTCTACGTACCAGTCCTTCGGCCTCATCCCGAGCTCTTCGAGGCCGACCGAGCCGGCCATGTACTCGGAGAGGCGTATCCTGTCGTACGTACCGACGTGCTCGTCGCCGTAAAGGGTTATGCCGCTCGGGGTCTCCTCCACGAGGCTGTCGACCAGCGCCGCCCCCGCGATGCCGTTTCCGATTACCACGATCCTCGTCTCGCTCATCTCAGCTCCCATCCCACGCGGAGAGGTACTCCACGGTAGCCAGTTCTTCTTCGGTAGCCGTTGCCGAGTCTATTGGCTCAACCCTTACCGCCGCCCCCTTGAGCTCGGGCTGCTTGCTCACCGGGTCATGCTCGCCGTGCGTCGCGTCGTTGACGCTCCCGCCCTCCGTCCACAGGTCGCCCCAGTGAAACGGCGCGAAGATGGTCTCGGCCCGCATCTCGTCCGTCACCACGGCTCGCGCGACGAAGGACCGCGTTCGGAGACCACACGCACCGACTCCTCGTCCGCCACGCCGGAGCTCTCGGCCGCCTCCGGGTGGAGCATCACGAACGGCCCGGCGAGCCCTTTCGTAAGCTTTGCCGAGCGTCCGGTGCGGCTCATCGTGTGCCACTGATTTTTTATGCGGCCGGTAGAGAGAACGAGTGGGTAGCGCCCGTTCGGCTTCTCGGCGAGACCCTCGTGCGGCGTCGGTGCGAAGCGTGCCCGGCCGTTTGGGGTGTTGAAGTTCTTGTCCACGTAGAGGCGTGGGGTGCCGGGGTGCTCCTCCTCGTCGTGCTCCCAGATGCTGCGCGAGATCCTCGAAAACGGCCTTTCCTCGTGGTCTATGCGATCCGGCGCCGGCCACTGCACCGGTCTCCCACGGAGCCGCTCGTGCGAGAGTCCGGTTACATCGACAGGCCTGCCGCGCGTGAGCTCCTTGTACTCCTCGTAAACCTCGGAGGCGTTCCCCCAGGCGAACGCCTCCCCGAATCCCATCTTCTCGGCGACCTCAGCGAAGATCTTCCAGTCCGGGCGCGCCTCGCCAGTGGGCTCCACGAACTTCTCGACGATGCTCACCCGCCGCTCCGAGTTCGTCATCGCCCCGGCCTTCTCGCCCCAGGCCGCCGCCGGGAGCACGAGGTCGGCGAGCGCTGTAGTCTCCGTCGGGTACGCGTCGGAGACGACGAGGAACGGGGCCTCGGCCAGGGCCTTGCGCACCCTGTTCAGGTCCGGCATCGAGGCCGCGGGGTTCGTGGCCGTGACCCACATGAAGCGGACGTCGCCTTCTTCCAGGGCCCGGAACGCCTCGACCGCCGGGAGCCCCGGCTCCGAGGGGATGCTGCCCCCTTCGATCCCCCAGGCTTCCTCGACCTCGCGGCGGTCCCCTTCGTTCTCGATAAGGCGGTATCCCGGCAAGAGATGCGCGAGCCCGCCGACCTCACGGCCGCCCATTGCGTTGGGCTGTCCGGTGAGGCTGAACGGACCGGCTCCGACCTTGCCGATGTTGCCGGTCGCGAGGCAAAGGTTGATGATCGCCCGGTTTTTCAGCGTGCCCCGCACGCTCTGGTTGACGCCCATCGTCCACAGCGCCATCGTGGTCTTCGCCTCGCCGAAGCGCCTCGCCGCCTCGACGATATTTCCGCCTCGACGCCGCAGACCCTCGCCGCACGCCGGGGCGTCCACTCGCCGGCGATCTCTGCCGCCTCCTCGAAGCCCTCCGTGTGGCGCCGGACGAACCCTTCGTCCACGAACCCCTCGTCCATGATCACCCGAACCATCGCGTTCGCCAGCGCCAGGTCGGTGCCGGTCTTTATGGGGAGGAAGACGTCGGCGATCTCCGCCGTCGGGGTCCGGCGCGGGTCCACGACGATCACGGAGACCTTCGGGTCCTTTTTTCTTTGCTGGATCCTGCCGAATGTGACGGGGTGACAATCGGCGGTATTCGACCCCCAGAGCGCGATGCACTCGGCGTATCCTATGTCCGCGTAGGAGGCCGGCGGCCCGTCCGTCCCAAACGCTCCTTTATAGCCCGCTACCGCGCTGGACATGCACAGGCGCGAGTTGGAGTCGACGTTGGCTACCCCAAGATATCCCCGAGTGAGCTTCCCGATGGCGTAGTAGTCCTCCGTGAGAAGCTGCCCCGAGATGTAGAACGCCGCGGCCTCCGGTCCGTGCTCGTGGATTGTCGCACGGAGCTTCTCGGCCACCTCGCCGAGGGCGTCATCCCACGTGATGCGCTCGAAGCCGCTGCCCGGCCTGCGCCTCAACGGATAGGTAAGGCGGTCGGGATGGTGGACTGCCTCGGGGAGGCCGGCCGGTTTGGGGCAGAGCTTCCCGAAGTTCGCCGGATGGGAACGATCGCCCCGGATCGCGACGATCTTGCCGGACTTTACCCCCACTTCGACCCCGCACCCCACCCCACAATACGGGCACGTCGAACGCGCCCAACGCTCGGGAGCCATCTTCTTCTTGCCTGCGGCCAAGACTACACACCCTCTCTATCGGTAAACGAACGGAACAACCGATGCTCGAAAGGGTAGAGGAGACGATGGGTCTCCTACATCGGCCCGGTGTACAGACATTGCGCACATAGTTTCTGGTCGTATGCATAAAGACTCTGCTTGTAGCGTGTCCGTAGCATTGGGGGCGTCGAGGCTTCGGTCTTTGGCTTCGTCCTGAAGATCTGGCGTGTTCCTACCGAAGAGAAGGGGGGTCGAAGGCTTATGTCGGCACACAGCGGCGCGATGGAGCGCGGGGCAAGAGGCGGCAGGTGGATAGAGAAGTGGAACCCGGAGGATGCGGAGTTCTGGGAGTCCAAAGGCAAGCACGTAGCGAGGCGCAACCTCGTCTTCTCGATCTTTGCTGAGTTTCTGGGCTTCTCCGTGTGGCAGCTCTTCAGCATCGTGGCGGCGCTGTTGCCGCTTATAGGGTTCGGCTTCACCGACCCGCAACTCTTCGGGCTTGTCGCGATACCGTCCCTCGTCGGGGCGACGATGCGCTTCCCCTATACCTTTGCCGTGGGCGTTTTCGGTGGGCGCAATTGGACCGTCATCAGCGCGCTCTTGCTCCTGATCCCGACCGTGATGCTCGGGATCATCATCCAGAACCCTGAGACCCCGTACTGGCTCTTCGTCGCCGCGGCGGCTCTAGGCGGCTTCGGAGGCGGAAACTTCTCCTCCAGCATGGCGAACATCGGTTACTTCTACCCCAACGAGAAAAAGGGCACGGCGCTCGGAATCAACGCAGCGGGCGGGAACCTCGGCGTTGGAGTCGTGCAGCTTATAGTCCCGTTTGTCGTGGTCTTGGCCGTGCTGGGCGGGCTCTTCGGAGGCTCGTCGCAGACGAGGACGGATGCTGCAACGGGTGA
>JADDPY010000118.1:33667-44345 GCA_016781635.1 Rubrobacter sp. | reverse complement strand
CTCGGTCCGCTTCCCGAGGCGTATGGTGCCCATCTGCGAGAGGGAGCCCACCGGTTCGGCGAGGCCCTTCTTCATGATCTCGACCCCCGCCACGAGAGTGGTGGCGACGGCCCCCATGCCCGGCATCAACACGCCCAGCTTGCCGTTCGGCTCTCGTATCTGCTTCGCCTCGCTCATCTTTTCTCCCTTCCGTAACCTTCTCGCCGCTTTGCAGGGCGGGAAGTACGCTAGAAAGCGTGTTTACCGGCAGCCAGACCTGGCGTGAGGATGGTCTAATTGTTTACCCGACTGCCACTGTGGTCAAACTTACAAATTAACGTGAGTGGCCCCGGTGGACGCTCGGGGGCCTGCGGGGTTCGGGGGAGGGGCGCGGCTTCTGGGGCTCCTTTATGGCGTCCTGCCAGCGATCGTATGCGCTTTGAAAGAAGAGCATGACGCGGTACTCCTCGTGCGCCGGGCGCCCTTTCTGCACGATGTGCCGAGCGTGGTCGCCGTATCGAAGAGCCCGAACTGGGATTGGAGGTAGGACCTACGGTACTCGGCGGGCTCCGGATCGGGGTGCGGTGTGCTACGGTTGACCTGGTTTTTTATGATCGAGTTGCGAAGCCCATCCGAGATCGAGTCAATGAAGCGAGCGGGCGACCTCGTGGCCCGAGCCTTCGCTCTGCTTCGGCCCCACGTTCGCGCAGGTACGCGGCTCGACGAGCTCGACCGCATGGTCGCGGAGCTTTTACGCTCCGAGGGCGCCGGTGCCCCCTACAAGGGCTACCGTCCCTCGCCCTCCGTCCCGCCCTTCCCGGGTACCGTCTGCGCCTCGGTCAACGAGCAGGTCGTCCACGGCATCCCCGGACCGAGGAAGCTGCGCGACGGGGACATCGTGGGTATCGACATCGGCGCCACCCTGGGCGGATGGGTCGGAGACGCTTGCTACACCTATGCCGTCGGAGACGTCTCCCCGCGGGCCCGGAAGCTTCTCGACGTGACCGGGGAATGCCTGGAGGCGGCGATCGCCGAGGTCGCACCGGGCAAGCGGCTCGGGGATGTGGGCGCCGCCATCCAGGAGATCGCGGAATCCAACGGATACGGGGTGGTAAAGGAGCTGGGTGGGCACGGCGTCGGCCGCAAACTGCACGAGGATCCCCACGTGAACCACTTCGGCAAACGCGGCCACGGGCTGCGGCTTCGGGAGGGGATGACCTTTACCATCGAGCCGATGGTCAACGAGGGGACGCCCGAGATCGAACTGCTTCGCGACGGCTGGACGATGGTGACCAGAGATGGGAAGCTCTCCGCCCAGTACGAGCACACGCTCGCCGTAACACGGGGTGGCTGCGAGATCCTGACGCCGTGGCACCTCCGCATGGACGAGACCGCGGCCCCCATCGCCCCTGCCGGGTAGCCGAGCCTCGTCGGAGCCACCCGGCTTCCACGCAGGTCGTCCAGCCCCGGCGGCCGGACGACTTGAGAGATAGGAAGCATTCACCCGGTGATTAACGCTCGCTCACCCGTCCCGCTCCGCTCACTTCCTTCTCGACCGTGGGGTTCCCGATGTACTCCACCGACCCGGCACCGCTGACTTTTGCGTCCAACGCGTCGCTCACGTTTACGATGGCCGATCCTGAACCTTTAACGTCGATCTCCGCCTGTTTGCTTTCGAGATCCTCTGCCCGATAATCCCCGGAACCCGAGACCTCTATCTCCTGGCTGTCGGCAGTGCCGCTCGTTTTTATGGCTCCTGAACCGCCGACGTCGATCTTTAGCGTATCGGTGTTTATAGCCTCCGCGTCGATATCGCCCGATCCCGACAGCCCCAGGGCATGCAGGTCCTCGACGGTTAGTTTGTAATTGATCGGCTCGGTCGTCCGGATGTTGGTGTTGGGCTCGGGGCCGATGATCAAGCGCTCGTCCACGACCTCCGTCCTGATCTTCGGGAGAACGTCCTCTTCCGCCTCCACGGTCAGCGATTCGCTCCCCGTCTGGCGGATGGAGAGGCTGCCGACCCCGTTCAGCTCGACCTCGTCGAAGCCGTTCACGTCCCTCGGCTCGCTCGCGACGCTCGCGGACCCATCCGTCGCGTCGCCAGGCTCTTCACCGGTCGCCCCGGAGGAGGAGCTAACTTGCGAAGAGGACGAAGACGAAGAAGTCGAAGATGAGATGCTTCCGTTCTCGTAAGTGAGGTTCAAGGTGCCCCCGCTGATCCGCTGTACGGAGCGGTTGTTACCCTGGGTGAGGGTGGGTGACCTCTACATCATCCGCAGAAGCGATCTCGCATTCGAGAGTCCTCCCCTGGAGGTCGTAGGTGAAGCTCTCCGGGACCCGACCGCCGAGCTCTTCGGGCTCCGCGTCCCCGATGGCGCAGGTGCCGGAGAACTCCGCTCCCGGCCTGCCCTCTATCTCGAGGGTGAGCGCATCGCCGCTACCTTCGACTTCGGCGCTTGCCGCTCCCCTCGCTTGCGGGTCCTCGCTGCAACCGGACAGGGCGGCGAAACCCAGCGTCGCGACGAGCAGGGTCAAAACCTTCGCGTACACGTTACTCTCCTTTGTCGACGTTCACCCCGGTGCCGAAGCTACGGATCTCGGTGGCTACTACATGTTGTTATTGTGTCTTACGCGTGTTTGATTCGCCTTTGACGCTCGTTAGAATCCTCAAATCGATCGGGCCGTGGGAGATGCTGCGGAGTGCGCGATCTTCCTTTGGACGAGGTCGAGCTGTTGCTCTTATGCGCTTCTCCTCGCCGGATGCACGAGCATCCGTTTGCAAACCCTAATCTCTATCAAAGGAGGATCAAATGTCCGGGGCCCAAACTACGGGGTATGGTCTGGGAGAAAGAGAATCAGGGGTGAAGAGCTTGGCGATCGAGGGCGGATGATGCAGGGTAGGACCGTAAGGCGCTTATTGAACCCCTTCGAGGAGTTCGTCCGCGGCGAGAGCGCGGGCGGGATAACCTTGATCGCCGCGGCGCTCCTGGCTTTCGCCTGGGCCAACTCCCCGTTTGCCCCCGGCTACTTCGCCCTGCAGGAGACGCCCTTCGGCATCGGCATCGGGGGCTTTGGCCTTGAGAAGCCCTTGCTGCTGTGGGTGAACGACGGGCTCATGGCGGTGTTCTTTTTTCTGGTGGGGCTGGAGATCAAGCGCGAGGTCTCCGTGGGCGAGCTTGCCAACCCGCGCGACGCCGCACTGGCGGTGATCGCGGCCCTGGGAGGGGTGGTGGTCCCCGCCTCGATCTACGCGGCCATAAACTGGGGCGGCGAGGGGATCGCCGGTTGGGGGGTGCCGATGGCGACGGACATAGCCTTCGCCCTGGGGGTGATGGCTTTGCTGGGGAGCCGGGTTCCGCTCTCCCTCAAGGTCTTCCTGACGGCGCTTGCCATCGTGGACGATCTGATCGCGGTCTCGGTGATCGCGCTCTTTTACACGGCTGAGGTCGACCTGCTTAGCCTGGCCCTGTCGCTCGGGGTGCTGGCCCTGGCCTTCGCCTACGGGCGGCGCGGGGGACGTAGCCTCAGGGGATTCGCCCTGCTGGGGCTTCTGGTCTGGTTTTTTATGCTCCAATCCGGGGTCCACGCAACCGTGGCCGGCGTGCTGTTCGCCCTGGTCATCCCCATGAACCGCAAGATTCCCCCGGAGGATCTTCGGGACGAGCTGCGCTCGGGGCTCGAGCGGGGGGAGTTCGAGGAGGTCGAGACGAAGGTGGCGAACCTGGAGAGGGTCCTGGAGGACGCCCAGAGCCCCCTGCACCGGCTCGAGCACTCGCTGCACCCCTGGGTGGCTTTTGTGGTCATGCCGGTGTTCGCGCTGTTCAATGCCGGGGTCTCGCTCACCGGCGGGGGAGGGCTGGCGAACCCGGTGGCCCTCGGGGTCTTGCTGGGCCTGCTCGTCGGGAAGCCCGTAGGCGTGTTGGGGGCCTCCTGGCTGGCCGTCCGTATGGGGTGGTCCTCTCTGCCGCAAGGGGCAAGCTGGGGGGCAATGGCGGGGGTGAGCCTCCTCGCGGGGATCGGGTTCACGATGTCGCTCTTCATAGGCAACCTGGCCTTCGAGGGGAGTACTTTGCTCGACGGGGCCAAGCTCGGCGTTCTGGCGGCCTCCGTGGTGGCGGCCGTGGCGGGGCTGGCCATCCTGGTGTGGACCGGGCCCTCGGAGAGCAAGAAGGACGCACGAGGGGGTTGAAGTGTCGTGGTCGAACCTCATGCGAGCGTCGGGCATTGCCGCCGTTGCTGCCGGTACGCTCTTCGTCGTCGCCGACCTCCTGGACCTACTCGCCGCCAGGTCCGGTGGCTTCAGCACATCAGAAGGGACGGCTCCCGGCGTTTTGCTCGTCGTCCAATCGGGGCTTACGCTGCTCGCCGGGGTGCTTCTGCTCTTCGGGCTGGTCGGTTTGTACGCCAACCGATTCGAGGAGACGGGCCTCCTGGGATTGTTCGGTTTCGTCATGGCGTTCTCGGGGACGGTCATGGCGGTCGGGGCCTTCTGGGGGAACGCTTCCGTGGCGCCCTCACTGGCTCATGCCCTGGTAGTCGAAACTTCGAGCCTCATGGAGGCCACCCCACCGAGGGCTCTGTCGGCGGGCTTCACGCTGTCGTACGGGCTCGTCGCCGCGGGCTGGTTCGCGTTCGGTTTGGGCACCCTGATATCCCGGGTTTACCCTCGCTTCCCCGTCGCCTTGCTGGTGGTCGGGGCTGCCGTCACGTGGCTTCCGTATCCTCTCACGGGGGTGCCTTTCGGGGCCGCTGTCATATGGCTCGGGTGCGTCCTGCCTTCCGCCGGTTCTCCGGGCTCGGACGAGTTGGCGGCCGGAAAGTACTCTACGCTGGGATAGGATCGACCGGGTGGCAAACATGCGCATTCTGCTTATAGAAGATGAGGATCACCTGGCACGGCTCGTCGCCGAGGTTTTGGGCGGCGAGGGGCACGCCGTGGAGACGGTCGGCGACGGGCGTTCCGGGCTCTCACGCGCCCTCGCGGAGCCCTACGACCTTCTGGTAGTGGACTGGATGCTACCCGGACTCGACGGGGTCCAGGTCGTGCGGATGCTTCGAACGGCGGAGGTCAGAACCCCGATCCTGATGCTGACGGCTCGCGACCAGGTGGAGGACCGGGTGGAGGGCCTGGACGCCGGCGCCGACGACTACCTCCCGAAGCCCTTCGCTTTCCCGGAGCTTCTGGCCCGCGTCCGCGCCCTCGCCCGGAGGCCGCCGGAGAAAGACGACGGGGGGACGACCCTCGGGGCCGGCGACGTCACGATCGACCCCTCCCGCCACGAGGTCCGGCGCGGGGGCGAGAGGATAGAGCTGACCGCGAAGGAGTTTGCGCTGCTCGCCACCCTCATACAGCGCCCCGGGCAGATCTTCACGCGCTCGATCCTCCTCGACACGGTCTGGTCGGGTTCCGGCGGGCTCCGCACCAACGTGGTGGACCTCCACGTCTACTACTTGCGCAGGAAGCTCGACCGTCCGGCAGAGCCCTCCCGCATACGCACCATAAGGGGGGTAGGTTACACCTTCGACCCACGGCCAGCGCCCTGATGCTCGAGCGGATCCGGCACCGCCTGACCCTGGGCTACGCGGCCATCTTCGCCTTCATACTCGCCTTCCTGAGCGTGGTCGCCGTCGCCGGTTTCGCCAGCGAGATGACCGTTCAGCAGGACGATCTGCTCACCCAGGAGGCCCGCAACCAGGCGACGAACCTACTCAACGGCGAGGACAGGGAGGTCCTCGCCGAAGGCTCGACCGAGTTCAGCTGGGTCGCCCTGAACCTCGACGGGCGCATCACGGCCAGCGATCCCGTAGCCGCATCTCTAGGCCTCCCGGACCCTGCGCTGGCCCGAGAAACCCTCGAAAAAGACGGCGTGGTCTCCGCGACGATCCGGGGCCAGGATGGCAACGTCCGGGCCGTGAGCATGCCCATGTACGATGGTGGCGAGGTGGTCGGAACGATCCAGTACGCCCGTTCGCTAGAGGAGGTTCGGAAGACGGTGCGAGGGCTCGTCCTCGTCCTGCTGCCCCTCGCGTTCGGCGGGCTGGGGCTGGCCGCCCTAGGCGGCCTCTACATGTCCAGCCGGGCGATGCGTCCCGTGAAGGAATCCTTCGAGCGCCAGCGCACTTTTATAGCCGACGCCTCCCACGAGCTCAAGACCCCCCTCACCCTCATCAGGGCCGACGGGGAGGTGGTGCTGTACCGCGGGGACGTGAACCCGGCGGATCGAAAACTCATCGAGCACGCGCTCGCCGAGACCGAAAGGATGGACTCGGTGCTCTCCAGCCTGCTCCTCGCGGCCCGGCTCGACGCCGGCCAACTCCGGGTGTCCAGGGAGCCCTTCGACCTCTCGGTGGTCCTCGCGGAGACGGTCGAGCGCTTCGGGGCGCGAGCCGCCTCCGAGGGAATAACATTAGAAGTGTCGGCGCCCGACGGGCTCACGGCCCGTGGAGATCCGGAGAAGACCGGACAGGTCCTCGCGGCGCTGCTCGATAATGCCTTGAGGTTCACCCCCGCCGAGGGAACGATTGCCGTGGTCGCTCGATCGGACGGTAGCCGAATCGAGGTAACCGTGGCCGACACCGGACCCGGGATCGCCCCGAAGCACCTGCCTCGCATCTTCGACCGCTTCTACCGCGCCTCGGCCGCCCGACCCCGAGGGGGAACGGGCCTGGGCCTCGCCATCGCCCGCGACCTCGCCCGGGCCCAGGGAGGCGATCTCTCCGCGCGCAACGCCGAAAGTGGCGGGGCGCAGTTTTGCCTCGAGGTTCCAAAGGACTGACTCAACCCCACCTCGCCTTCGCCCCCCAAGTGAAGCGAGCGGGCGTGATAGGGCAGGCACGAGAACGCGCCGCTATCCCACCGGACCACGCATGATCCGAGATGCCGGACGATGTGTGGGTACCAGACAGGGCCTGCGCTATGCACAGCCCGCTCCCGTAGCCCACAAAGGTCAGGGCGAGCAAGCCGGCGGCCTCCGAGGGGACACCGGCCTGACCTACGCTCAGAGAGCCGCGAGCATGTACAGGTGGTGCTGGCTCGGTCCGGCGGTGCGAACGGTCCTTTCGCACTCGCAAACCTCGGAGATCAGCGTCTCGTATCCGGGATCGTCGTCAGGGAGGATTTCGAAACTCTCCTCCATGCCACAGGCCGCCACGCCGAGCCGAAACTGCCATGATGGGCGGCACAGCTTGAGCGAACCGGCGCCCGCATCGAAACCGGATGCGAGCTTCCGGAGGCAGAGCGTGTCCATGAATTTCACACCCGCGAGGTCCACAAAGATCCGCCTACGCAGACCCGAGGCCCTACTCAGGGCGTGCCCGAAGGCCTCCAGGCACGAGACGTCGAACTCCCCGGCGAGTTCGACCAGGACGCCCGCGCGGCACGGGGCGTGGACCTTGATCCTGGCCGGGTACTCCAGAGATTCCTCCTCTCGCACACGGCAGGTTGCGGCGACCGTTTGCCTCGCGTCTCGCGGACCCACGCCAAGCTGCGGGAGGCATCGCGCAGCCCTCCTCACGCGGTTCGGCGGGTGAGCGCGCGGTAGACGTACAGGAGGATTACCGCCCCCAGCGTAGCCACCAGGACGGACCAGATGTTGAACCCCGTGGCCCCGCTCCCGCCGAGTATCCCGACGATGAAGCCTCCGACCGATGCGCCCGCCATGCCGATGAGCGCCGTGACGATGATCCCGCCCGGGTCCGGACCCGGCACCACCCATTTAGCCAACAAGCCCGCTATCAGGCCTACCACCACCCAGCTTACGAGCCCCACACGAATTCCTCCTCCTTATTCTCGAGCTGCTCTCCTCCGTACCGCCTCGTCCTCGGCCCGCAGGCCGGCATCTTCTCCCTCTCCGGTCTCACCTCCTTATGGGTTTGCTCTGCATATCCGTAGTTTGAACGCCGGACATTTGATCGGGGTTTGCGCCCGGTTAGGTTTTTCAAATGATCGGAAACCCGGGGTTGAGGTGCTGCACAACAGACGCGGAGAGCTGCGGGCGGAAGAAGGCGAAATGTTCATGAGCACGGCGAATGTTTCGGAGGACGCGGTGCTCCGTCGCTTGACCGCCAGTCGAAAAAGGACCTGCTGTCGGTGCGGGCGAGGCTTTCCGAAGCTTTGAGCAACGGTCGTCGAAGGCTTCGGTGGTGAGATCGAACTCGTAAAGCGTTGGGGCTACGGGCGGACGAGCTTCGACGGGCTCGGAGCGAGGGCGTGCTGACAACCTGGCCGCCGCTTCGGTCGGCAGTGGGGACGGATGCCCCGTTCACCAGAAGCCCGACAGACCCCGGGGTTTGTCGTATGAACGATCCTCGGGACCGCCACGGGGGAGTCAGCGAACTCGGGGATTCCTCCGGACCATCAGCCCCCGGCTCGGAGCGTCTCCAGCGCGGCGTTGTAGGAGTTGAGGGGGCGGTTGTCGTCCATCGGGACTACCGTCACGTCCGCCCCGCGCGCCGAGACTACTGCCCATGCCGGGTCGTTGGTATCCATGATCGCCACCGCCGGGATGCCCCGGGCCACCGCCGCCCCCGCGAAGCCGTGGTCCGCCACCACAAGGTCCGCCGCGTCCCCGATCTCCTCCAGGACGCTCCTCATGTGCGCCGGATCGTGGGTGTGTTTCATGCTCGCCCCGTTGCCCAGCACGGCCACGGGTCCCGCCCAGTCCAGAGGCACCTCGGCCCCCCGGATGCGCGGCTGCGTCTGCGCGAGATCCCCGCCCAGTTCCTCGACCCAACGCGCGACCCCGAGGTAGTAGAAGAGCAGGGCGCCCGGGTGTCCCGTACCGAGCACGATGCGCCCTCCTCCGCTCGCAACCTCCCGGATGCGGGCGCCCGCCTCCAGGAGCCCCGCCGCCGTTCGGGCCGGCTCGATGCAACCCCGACCCGGCGTCTCCTCGTGGTCGGGGGGGTAACCAAGCATGAGCTCCACCGCCCCGTAGGCCTCGTCGAAGCCCACTTCACCGAGCAGCTTTTCCATCCCGAAGGTGGTGCCGTCGTTTCCTTCGAGGAGCAGGTTGATCTTGTGGAGGTTGTTGTCGCCCCCGTGCGAGGTGGCCGTCCCGGCCAGACCGGCCCGGAGGATGAGGTTCGCGTATTTCGATACAAGTCCCACGGTCAACGAGTCTAGCAGAGGGGCTCCCTCTGGGGAGACACAATACGTATCGAACACGGTATCCTCCGAGAAGCCTCGGGCTCATCCACGCGTGCTCGGATCTGGAAGAGGCACGAGCAGCCGTCGAGGCCGAAGACTTCGGCCTCCGGTTCCCGAGCGGGTTCGACCCTCGCTTCGAGCAACGCGGCATGCACTACAGAGGGCCGGTGCGGCGGCGGGGTCATGCTAATATCGTCTGGTGAGTACCACCTCCACGCCCCCCGAGCCCCCCAGCAAACTCGACCCCCGCCCGATTCTCCTCGCGGTCTCGGTCGCGACGGTCGGGGTCCTGCCGGCTTTCCTGACCGGTGGGCTTGCGGTCCAGATCCGTGGCGAGCTCGGCTTCGGTGCGGGCGCCCTCGGGCTCGCGGTGGCGGTTTTCTTCGTCGTATCTTCCCTGGCTTCGGCCCTCGCGGGGCGCTTGGCGGAGAGGATCGGCTCCCACACCGCGATGCGCTTCTCTTCCATGATAGGCGTGCTCTCGTTGCTCTCGGTCGCGACGCTCGCCGGCTCGTGGTGGGGAATCGTGGCCTGCCTGGTCCTCGGGGGCATAGGTAATGCGATCGCCCAGCCCTCGACCAACCTCATGCTCGCCCGCGAGGTCCCCGGGGGACGCCAGGGGCTCGCCTTCGGCGTAAAGCAGGCAGCCATCCCGGTTGCCACCCTGCTCGCCGGCCTCGCCGTACCCGTGCTTGCCGTGACGGTCGGCTGGCGCTGGGCCTTCGCGGGCGCCGCCCTGCTCGCCCTTCTCGTCTCCGTGCTCGTCCCGAGGGGAGGCGATGATGGGGCGGCGGGCAAAGCAAAGGCGGCCCGCGCGAGCGACGCACCGCTCGCGCCCCTGATCCTGCTGGCCGTAGGGATAGGACTCGGCTCCATGGCGGCCACACCCCTCGGTGCCTTCGTCGTGGAGTCGGCGGTCAGCAGCGGGGTCGAGGTCGGGACCGCGGGCCTCCTTCTCGCTCTCGGGAGCGGGGTGGGCATCGTCGTCCGCGTCGTCGTGGGCCACCTCGCCGACAGCATGAAGAGCGGTCGCCTGCGCCTCGTCGCCGCGATGCTGCTCGTCGGAACGGCAGGGTTTCTGATGCTTGCGAGCGGGGCACCGGGCCTTCTGGTCGTCGGGGTGATCCTCGCCTTCGGCGCCGGATGGGGCTGGCCCGGTCTCTTCAACTTCGCCATCGTGAAAAGCAGCCCCAAGGCCCCGGCCGCCGCGACCGGCATCACCCAGACCGGCGCCTCCGGCGGGGCGGCCCTCGGCCCGCTCCTCTTCGGGTACACCGTGGAAGCTACCTCCTTCGGTACGGCCTGGCTCGCGACGGCCGCCGTCGCCCTCTTGTCCGCCGTCACCATCCTCGCCGGACGGCGCCTCCTCCTCCGCGACCGCGATAAGCCGGGGGGCTAGGGTGGCGAAAATGGAATCCCGAGACGGCTCGGATGCTGTCGTCTCCCGGTCTGACGTGGAGGATGCCGCGGCCCGTATCGTGGGCCACGTTCGGAAGACCCCGGCGCCGTGTTGGAAGAAGGCGCCTTCGACCTCGACGCGCGGCTGACCCT
>JADDPY010000118.1:12839-33532 GCA_016781635.1 Rubrobacter sp. | reverse complement strand
GTCGTTGCGCCTCGTGGCCGAGCCCGGTGGAGCTATCGCGCTGGCCGCCCTTCTCTCGGGGCGCTACCGCCCGGAGCCGGGTGAACGCGTAGGTGTCCTGGTTTGTGGCGGCAACGCGGACCTCAGCCGGGTACCTGTCTAGCCCTGCCAGGGGCGCTGCTTCCGGCCCCATGCCCGTCGAAAGCAACTCTCCGTCGCGAAGAAAGGCCGGTAAAACTCGATGGTATCTACCGTCCGGGGAAGGCACACCGCCGGACGATCTGGACGTGGATGTCGTGTGCGTTCCGCACGACGAGGCATCGCGGAACTCTAAAACGAGCCTCGACGTCTCCGCAAAGCTCTCAAGAGAGACGGCGAGACCCGGCTCCGTGCCCGAGGTGCTCCTTCAAAAAGCTGAGTACCTTCGGCCAGGAGTCGGTGTTGGCGAACTCGTTCGCTTCCCCGCTACCGCCCAACTGGAGGCGCCTCCCCCAGGACTCCTCCGGCTCGTACCCTGGCAGCGCGATCATGTGCCCCGCCCCCTCGTAGCGGAGGTGATCGAAGGGGTAGGGGTGATCGTGGGCTTTTAGCCGCTCCATAACCATCTCCGAGAGACGTGTCGAGGGCCACAGCCCATCGTCCGTCCCGGAGATCAGGAGCACGGGCCCGGCGATCTTCTCCACCGCGATGCTCGCGGCTTCCACGGCCGGCCCGCCGTCGAGGGCGCGCTCGTAGAAGGGGCGAGCCTTGATCTCACGACCGTCGAAGAACGACCCCGTCATCTGGATCAACTCCGAGGCGAGTGGTAGCGACAACGGGGCGAACGGCACGGGCTCTCCCCGGAAGGACCAGGGGGACCTGGGCCCGCCGTAGTAGACCTCGCGGTCGAAAGGTATCCCCTGCCAGACGATCGGGCTCGGCGCGTAGCCGACGACCGCCCCTACGTCCTCCGGATACGTAGCCCCGAGCAGGAGCGCAAGCTCCGCGCCCTTCGAGTTGCCCACAACGGCCACGCGGTCCGCGTCGACCCCCGGCTGGCCCCTCAACCACGCGATGGCCCGCTCGAAGTATTCCAGGGGTATCTCCACAAGCTCCCGGGCCAGATCGTCGGCCCCGAAGTAGGCGAGCGCCAGCACCGCGAAGCCCTCCGAGGCGAGAACCCGCGCTCCGCCCTCGCTGAGGCCTCCTCCCGCCCCGCCGAGGGCTACCACGCCCGGGTGCGGAGAGGCCGTGGACGGTTGGAGCAGCGTGCCGACCAACCCTTCCTCCCTTACCGGCCACCGTACCACCCCTATCTCCATGGGAAGATGCTACCGAATAATTTCCCTCGCGTACGGTTTTTCTCTCGCCCCCCGAAACCGACGGGACATTCCGGGTACCGTGGATGTAGGTGTGGCAGAGCGGGGTGCGTACTAAAGCGAGAGCTCCGCGTGTCCCTGAAGAGGCGTTAGCCCCGCTCGGCGAGAACCATTCGGAGTCCGTTTCTGGGGCGCAGGGTGAGGGAGGGGAGCGGCTCCACCGTCTCCTGCCCCGGCGCATGTCGGAGGCGGAACCGCTGCGCGATCGTCGCGAGCAGGAGGACCGCCTCCATCTTCGCGAAGCCGCTGCCGATGCACAGCCTCGGGCCACCGCCGAAGGGGAAGTAGGCGTACTTCGGGAGGACATCCGTAGAGCCATCCAGCCAGCGTTCCGGCCGAAAGGTCTCCGGGTTCTCGAAGTAGCGTTCGTCGCGGTGCATGACCCACGGGCTGACGACCACCTGGGTTCCTTTAGGGACGCGGAAATCCCCGATCTCGCAATCTTGCAGAGCTTCCCGGCCGAAGCCCCAGACGGGCGGGTATAGCCGCGTGGACTCCTTCACGACCGCGTTCGCGTATCGCAGGCCGGGGAGGTCCGCCATGGTGGGCGCGCGCCCCCCGAGGGTCTCCCGGAGCTCATCGTGCAACCTCGCCTCAACGCCCGTGTGCCCCGCGAGCAGGTGCCACGTCCACGAGAGGTTCAGGGCCGTGGTCTCGTGGCCGGCGAGGAAAATGGTCAGCACCTCATCGCGTAGTTGTCCGTCGCTCATGCCCTCGCCCGTCGCCTCATCCCTGACCGCCAGCAACATGCTGAGGAGGTCGCCGGTCTCCTCGTCCGGGGCCCTCCTGCGCCGCTCGCGGATGATGCCGTAGATGATCTCCTCCAGCCTCCGGATCGCGCGCCGGAAGCGCAAGTTGGCGGGGGTCGGTATCCCCTCCGGCACCTTGAAGAGGATGCCGCCCGTAAAACGTTCCATCACCACGCCCAGGGCGTCCGCGACCTCCTCCTCGAGATTTTCCGTGATCGCCGCGCCGAAAAGGGTATTCGAGACGATCTCCAGGGTGAGGCGCGACATGTCTTCCTGTACCTCGCGCGTCTCCCCGTCCCGCCACGACAGATCGAGCATGCGCTCGGCGCTCTCTACCATCGTCCGGCCGTAGGCCGAGATCCTCTGCCGGTGGAACGCCGGCTGGGCGAGCCTCCTCTGGCGCCGCCAGTGGTCTCCCTCGCTCGTGAGCAGACCCTGCCCCAGAAACCGCAACCCCGAGCGCTCCGCCCGGTCCTTGATGAAGTTGCGGTTGTTCTTGACGAGCACGTACTCGACGTGGTCGGGGTGGTTCAAGAGGTAGAGCGGCACGTTCAGGAAACGCAGGCGCACCACGTCCCCGTACTTCTTCGCCGTCCTGGTCAGAAAGCCGAGTTGGTCCGGCACATACTCCGAGAGGTTGCCGGTCAGAAAGCTCCCTTTGGGCCCGGGAGGGAGGGTTGGTATGGCGCCCGAACTTCGTGCAGCGTCGACCATGTCCCTAATAATAAACGATCCAATATTACGGTGAGCCCCGACCACTACGCCTCCCGAATTCGGCCAACTTACACAACGAAACCCGTTACTCCCAAGAAACCTTATGAACAACCGCACAACTTGTGGGCGAAGCCAGGGTTGTCGGAAAGCTCGACGACTCGCACCTGGTCTTTGACCACTTGACGCCGACGTCCACCGGGATCTCCTCCATAAGCGTCGGCAATATTGCTCTCGCGGAGCCAGCATGGCGCCTAAAGCTTCCTCATGTCTGGCCCTGCTCGAAACCTCTCGGCGCTCGGCCCACTCTCGTCTTTTTGGAGTTCGCGAATCCTCCCTTCGGTCGATACACGTTCGCAATCTTCCTGACATGCTTTGTTCAGGTTGGTTTGGCTCTCGAAGAGGAGGAAGACGATGAAGAAGTTGATCCTTTTGGCTGCGATGTTGGCGACGGTGCTGACGGGTGCCGTCCCCGCCCTCGCCCAGGACGTCGCCGCCGGGCAGTACGTCAGCGGCGACGGGTCGAACGCGCCGCCGGACGCCTTCGACGGCGTCGTGTTGGGGACCGTTACGAGCATCTCGGGTTCCGTCGTGTTCGTGGAGGAGGACCCTTCGAGCGATTCGGGGTCAAAAGGCTACTTCACCGTGACGGACGAGACCGAAATCACCAAACAGGAGGACGGCGAGAGCGTCCCGGCCACCTTCGAGGACCTCGAGGTCGGGCAGCCCGTCGAGGCCGCGTACGACGGGGAGTACGCCACGTCCGATCCGCCGCAAGGCAACGCCAGAAGCATCACGATACTCGGGGAGGACGGCCGAACGGAGGAGGTCGCCGTGACGGGGGTGATCGAACCACTCGCGGACAACCCGGACGCCAGGCACGGCATGACCGACGAGGCGACGGACCAGTTCTACGCCCTCAGGAGCGACACCGTGGATCTCGACGCCTACGCGGACAGCGAACAGCGCGTCACCGTCTACGGCACCGTACTGCAGACCCTGATTGCGACGGAGTACCCCGTGCTCGACGTCTCCTGGGTCGAGCCGGCCGACGGACCCGGGGAGGCGGTCGCGGTGACCTTCGAGCTCACCGTCGAGGGGGTTCCGCCCGCGGACGCCACCTTCTTCGGTTCCCTGGGCCACGAGCCGGCCTACTTCCCGCTCGCAGACCCCGACGGCGACGACCTCTACACCGCCACGACGCCCACGGGCCTCGTCTCCGCGGGGGACGTCCAGCCAGCCCGCATATTCCAGGGCACGGGGACGCGCGAAAGCCGGGTCGTGGGCCTGGTCCCCGGCGAGCCGGTCAGCACGATAAAGGACTTCGGCGAGGTCCGCTTCGACGAGGACACGACCCTCGCGGCGAGCGTCTCCTTCGCCGGCGACAAGAACGATGACAAGGGTGGCATCCCCGGTGGTAGCGTCGTCCGGGGGATAAAGACCCTCCCCGCCACGGGCGGCATCCTCTCGATAGCGGGCCTGGCCGGCCTCGTGATCGTCGCTGGCGGCCTGGTGACTCGCAGGATCACCCGATAAAACCCGGGGCACGAAGGAGGAGGGGGACCCGGTCCGGCCGGGTCCCCCTCCTCCTTCACGTTGTGGTTTGTGAGTCGTGGCCGTGAGCGGGCGTAACTTTGTCCCTCCTAATGCCGGGGAGATCTCCGATTCTCACGGTCCTGGCGCCGCCCATACGCCGCGCGATTAGAGGGTTTGGAGGGGGTGATGTTCGCCGCCATCGCCTCTCGACTCGGCATCCGCACGCCCTCACTCTACAACCACGTCGCGGGGCTCGAGGGTCTGCGGCGCGAACTGACGCTCTTCGGAACCCGCGAGCTGGGCGCCCGGCTCGAGCGAGCCGCCGTCGGAGGGGCGACGGACAAGACGGTGGTGGCCCTTGGCGAAGCATACCGCGCCTTCGTAGAGGAGCGCCCGGGGCTCTACGCCGCCACGGTCCGGGCCTCCAGGCGCTCGGAGACGGAGGACCCGGAGCTGCGGGAAGCCCAGCGGGAGACGACCGGGACGGTGCTCGCCGTGCTCCGGTCTTACGGGCTGAGCGGCGGCGACGCGGTGCATGCCGCGCGGGGCCTGCGCAGCCTCGTGCATGGCTTCACCTCGCTAGAATCCGCCGGAGGATTCGGGCTCCCTCTGGACCTCGACGAAAGCTTCCGCCGGTTGCTGCAAACCTTCGTCCGCGGCTTGCGGGTGGTGAGCAAGGACCGGGCGGATAACCTACCCGGTCTTGCCGTACCCGCCGCCGCCCGGCGTCTTCACGGTGACGACGTCGCCCACCTCGAGCTCCCGGCTCGTCTTCGCCGGGAGCCCCTCTTCGTTCAGGAGGTTTTCGCCGACGGCACCGGGTTCGCCACCGCTGGCACCGCGTGGTCCGTGGCGTCTGCGGTCGGTGAGCAGAGAGAGGCTCACCCCTTCTTCGAGTATTTGTATCGAGCGGACGATGCCGTCGCCGCCACGGTGTTCGCCCTCGCCGCCGGAGCCGTAGACGAGCTCGTAGCGCATCACGCGCATCGGGTACTCCATCTCGAATGCCTCCACGGGTGTGTTCAAGGTGTTGCTCATCCCGACATGGACGCCGGAGGGACCGGGACCATGCGGGCTCGCCCCCTGGCCGCCGCCGATCGTCTCGTAGTACGTCCAGCCCCAGGCCCCCGAGCCGCCGATGATGACGTTGTTCATCGTCCCCTGGCCCTGGGCCGGGAGTTCGTCCGGGGCGAAACGGGATAGGGCTGCCAGGACGGTGTCGGCGATTCGGTTGCTGGTCTCGACGTTGCCGGCGACTACTGCCGAGGGTTTCTTCGCGTTGACTAGGCTGCCCTCGGGGGCTTTTATCTGCAGCGGGGCGTACGTGCCGGCGTTGGCGGGGACGTCCTTCGGGAGGAGGACGCGCAGGGCGAAGTAGCAAGCCGATCGCGTCACCGGGAGGGGGCAGTTTACGTTGCCCCGCACGTCTCCCGAGGTACCGGCGAAGTCTACCGTCATCGAGTCCCCTTCTATCCGGACGGTCGCCCTCACCGGGATGTCCTCGTCGGTGGTTCCGTCCCCTTCGAGGAAGTCCTCGGCGGAATGCTCTCCGTCGGGGAGGTCCCTTATGGCTTCTCGGGTTCGCTTCTCGGTGTAGGAGATCACCTCGTCGAACGCGGCCATGATGACGTCTTTCCCGCGCCTCTCCACAAGCTCGCTAACGCGTTCGCCTGCGATGTTGTTCGCGGCGATCTGCGCGCGCAGGTCGCCGCGCCGTAGCGCCGGGGTGCGGACGTTCGCCAGCAGGAGGTCCAGGACGTCATCGACGTACTCCCCGCCGTGCACCAGGCGCACCGGGGGATAATAATTCCCTCCTGGTAGATCTCCCGTGAGTCGCTCGGCATACTCCCCGGTCGCATCCCGCCGACGTCCGAGTGGTGGGCGCGGGTGACGGCGTAGCCGACGATCTCGCCATCCCCGTCGTAGGCAACGGGGGAGACCAGGGTGATATCCGGCAGGTGGGTACCGCCGGAGTATGGATCGTTGACCGCGAAAACGTCGCCGGGCTCGGGGCTTCTCTTCATGACCGCCGCGACCGCCTCGGGCATCGCCCCGAGGTGTACCGGGATGTGCTCGGCCTGAGCGACCATCCTGCCCCGCGCGTCGAAGAGCGCCGTCGAGCAGTCGCGACGCTCCTTTATGTTCGAGGAGTAGGCGCCCCGGATAAGGACCGCCCCCATCTCCTCGGCGATCCCCGCGAGCGCGCTCGCGAGCACCGAGAGGGTTACCGGGTCCACGCCATCACCCCCTCTCCAGAACGAGCGTCCCGACCCCGTCCACCCGCCCACGCCAGCCGGGCCTCACCACGCAAGTCGCCTCCCCGAACTCCACCACCGCGGGCCCCGAGACCTCCGAGCCCCTGCCCATCCGTTCCCGGTACAGCACGGGTACTTCGACCACGGACGCACCCTCGTCGTCGAAGCTCGCCTCCCGGCGCCCCGTCTCCGCCCCCCCGCTCACAGGCTCCTCCTCCAGCGCCGGCTTCTCGACGGGCACGGTCGCGACGAGCCTCAGGTTCACGAGCTCCACCCCTTCGCCCTGCATCCGGTAGCCGTAACGCCTCTCGTGAGAATCGTGGAAGCGCCCCTCCAGATCCTCGAAGGCGTCGGCCTCCGCCGTCAGCTCGAAGGATTGTCCCCTGTACCGCAGGTCGGCCCGGCGTGTGAACTCCGGCCCTTCGAGGTCCTTGGCGGCAGCCTCTTCCATCTCCGCGAACCGGCTCTCGACCTCCTCTGGACTCGCGTCCGCGAGATCCGTGAGGTACGGGCGTACGTAGTCTCGCCGGAGGTCGGAGATGGCGAGCCCCAGGGCGCTTAAAACGCCGCCCGCGCGCGGGACGAGGACCCTCTGCATGTCGAGCTCCTCCGCCAGGGCGCAGGCGTGCATTCCGCCGGCGCCGCCGAAGGCAAGGAGGGCGAACTCGCGCGGGTCGAGCCCGCGCTCGACGCTGATGACGCGCAGCGCCCGGACCATCTCGGCGTTGGCGACCCGCACGATCCCGAGCGCCACCTCCAGGGCGTCCAGGCCGATCTCCTGCCCGAGCCTCGTTAATGCTTCCTCCGAGAGCTCGCGGCGGAGGACCACCTCGCCGCCGAGCTTCGCGCCATCCTCCAGGTAGCCGAGGTAGAGGTTCGCGTCGGTGACGGTCGGTTCAGTGCCGCCCTTGTGGTAGGCAGCGGGGCCGGGCTCGGCGCCGGCGGAACGGGGGCCGACGCGCAGGGCGCCGCCGGCATCTGCCCAGGCTACCGAGCCCCCGCCCGCGCTCACCGTGTGGACGTCGACCATCGGGAGCTTTATAGGGACGCCGGCGACCACCGTCTCCGTCGTCGTCTGGGCCTCGCCGTCTATGATCGCCGCGACGTCCGTGCTCGTCCCGCCCATGTCGAAGCTCAAGAGGTCGCGGTGGCCGCCGAGGGAGCCTACGTATGCGGCGCCCACGACCCCGCCCGCCGGGCCCGAGAGGACGCAGCCCGCGGCGTCCGAGATCGCGTCTCCAATAGGGATCACTCCGCCTGAGGACTGCATGATCAGGGGTGCCGGAACCCCGGCACCCCTGGTCTTCCCCGCGAGATTCCTCAGGTAAGCCGCGAGCCTCGGGGCCAGGTAAGCATCGGCGGCGGTCGTGGAGAACCGCTCGTACTCGCGGAACTCCGGCAGCACCTCGCTGCTCAGGGAGACGTGGATATCCGGCAGTGCCTCCCGCAATACCTCTCCGACCCGCCGCTCGTGCTCTGGGTGGGCGAACGCGAACAGCAGGCAGACCGCCACCGCCTCGACCTCCGCCTCACGGACGGCGACGACGGCTTCGTTCAAGCTACCCTCGTCGAGCCGTTCGATCTCGCCCTCCGGCCCCATCCTCTCCTTCACGGTGAAGCGGAGCCCGCGCGGGACGAGGGCGGGGGCGCGATCCCGGGACAGGTCGTAGAGGGATGGCCGGTTCTGGCGTGCGATCTCCAGAACGTCTCTGAACCCTTCGGTCGTCACGAGCGCCGTGCGAGCCCCGCGACGCTCCAGCAGGGCGTTCGTCGCCACCGTCATCCCATGAGCGAGGGCCGTTACGGATGCGGCCTCCACGCCAGAAGCGTCTACCGCATCCATCACGCCCCGGGACTGGTCCCTCGGGGTCGAGGGGACCTTGGCGGTGACGAGACTGCCCTGAGAGAGGGCGACGAGGTCCGTAAAGGTCCCGCCCACATCTACCCCGAGCCGCACCGTGTCAGAAGCTTTCATGTTTCCTCGAAGGGCGCCGCCATCGCGTCGAGGACGAGGTCAGCGAGATCAAAGTCGATTGCATCGAACGCCCAGCCCGCCCCGGCCCAGAATGAATGCACCCCGTCCTCGCGACGACCGGCGCTCGACATCCCGAACCTCCCCCTACTCAAAAGTACTATTCGTGCGGACCATAACTTACCCCGCCGCCGCCGGTCAAGCCCGCTCCGCCGGATAGAACCTTACGTCCCAGCGGGCGTTGACCCTGGCTGTGAGTTTGGCAGACTTGCCCCGGGAACTTTGTCGAGGGGAACCGGAGGTAGAAAGACATGCCGATCATCAGGGTCGAGTGGCTGGCGGGTCGCAGCATAGATCAGAGGAGGGCACTGGTCCGAAGGATCACCGACGCCCTCGAAGACGTCGCGGGCTCGCGCCGAGAGAGCATCAAAGTCATCCTGCACGACGTCCCTCCGGAGAACTACGGCAGCGCCGGAGACTTGCTCTCAGAACGCGAACCTCCGAAGACCGGCCCCTCAGACCTCTCGACGGCGGATGCGCTCCACGGCGAGCGGAGCGGCGTGGATACGTCGATGGTGCCCCGGGCTCTCGTGCCGGAGCTCGGCGGGACCTCACGCGTATTCGACCTGGAGCAGCCGCGTACGGCGGAGATGCCCATACACCCGGCTCACAAGCAGGCCGGCTACTCCTATCTCCTCCATCGTCACCACGAAGAGGAGTACCGCCCCGATGAGGCCGGGCCACGCGCGGGGGCGGCCGGCGTCATAATCTGCGGCGAGCACACCGGAACCCACATCGACGCCCTCTGCCACCAGTCCGACGCCCTGACCCTCTACGGCGGAGTCCCCGTCGGTGAGGTCCAGTCCTCGCGCGGCTTCTCGAAGCTCTCCGTCGACGAAATACCGCCCATCCTCGCCTCCGGCACCCTGCTCGACATTGCGGCGCTGGAAGGCGTCGAGGCCCTCGAACCGGGGCGCGTCGTGACGGAGGAGGACCTCGCGGCGTGCTGCGAGGCCCAGGGCGTGAGCGTGGAGCCGGGGAGCGTGGCCCTCGTCCACACCGGAAATACGATCCATTGGGCCGACCCGGAGCGCTACCTCGCCGGTCCCGGGATGTCCGCGGACGCCTCGCGCTGGCTCGCGGAGAAGGGGGTGCTCGCCGTCGGGGCCGACAACATGGCTTGGGACGTCCCCGGGCTCGTGGACCCTGACCTCGGCTGCTTACTACCAGGGCATTTGATCCTGCTGGCCCGCCGAGGCATCCACATCGTCGAGAACCTCAAGACCGACGAGCTTGCCGCGGCAGGGGCGTACCGCTTCACCTTCATCTGCACCCCCCTCAAACTTGTCGGAGCAACGGGCTCACCGGTGAGGCCCCTGGCCATCGTCCCGGGGTAGCGTGGGAATACGAGAGCCCTCACCCTGATGACATCGGCAGCAAGCGGAAAAGAGAAAGGGACATGGTGAAGATCCCGAAGGACATGACCGCCGCCGTCCCCGACTCCCGTCTCGCCGTCCTGCACGACGCCGGCCACCTCGTCTTTATCGGGCGGGCCAGGGAGGTCAACCGCGAGGTCACCTCCTTCCTCGGCTCCCGTTAGGAGGAGTTTCCTCCGAAGGATCGCTCGGGCCAGCGCGCCGTTGAGGAGTCCGCGCCAGGCAGCCTGACGACTCGCTTCCCCGATGTTGGTCGTAAGGGGACAATCCGGATCGAGACGGACCCCGTCGGCGCCGCCGACCTTCATCTACCGCTCCCGTGCAGCGCGATGCTCCCGGACACCCGGAACTTCTAACCTTCGGGCGTCCAGCCTCTGGTCTCGCCCGTGTGCTGTCCGAGGGTCGGGGGCGGGCGCCGGATGGGGAGCCGCTCGCCGTCCACGAGTATGGGCGAGGCGAGCATCTTCAACGCCCCGGCCGCCGGGTGCTCGACGTCTTGCAACATGCCGGAGTTAAGCACGTGCTCGTCGGAGAAGACGTCTGCGAGGGTGTTGACGGGGCCGCAGGGCACTCCGGCCTCGCGGACCTTCTGGACCCATTCGTCGGCCGGCTCCTTCGAGAACTTTTCTTGCAGGGTCGCTACCAACTCGTCGCGGTTCGCGACGCGGTCGGGGTTGGTGGCGTAGCGTTCGTCTTTTGCCAGGTCCTCCCGGCCGAGGGCGCGGCAGAGGTTGGCGAACTGGGCGTCGTTGCCTACCGCGACGGCAATTGGTTTGTCCGAGGCGTCGAAGGTCTGGTAAGGGACGATGGAGGGGTGGGCGTTCCCCATGCGTCCCTTGTCCTCACCGGAGACGAGGTATTCCTGGGCCCGGTTGGCGAGCCAGCCGATCTGGGTCTCGAAGAGCGGAACCTCGATGCGGGCGCCCTTGCCAGCTTCGCTCGACGCGCGGCGGTGGAGGGCGGCGAGGATAGCGGTGGAGGCGTGCAGGCCGCAGACCATGTCCGCGATCGCGACGCCTACCTTGACCGGATCGCCGTCCGGGAAGCCGGTTATGCCCATGATCCCGCCTCGCGCCTGCACGAGGAAGTCGTAGCCGGGCCTGTCCTCGTCCGGGCCGGGGCCGAAACCGGTTATGGAGCAGTAGATCAGACCCGGGTTGAGTTCCTTGAGGACCTCGTAGCCGAGGCCCAACTTCGCCAGGGCGCCCCTGCGCATGTTCTCGATCACGACGTCCGCCTCCGCCGCGAGCCCCTTCACCTTCTCCAGCCCCTCCGGCGTCTTGAGGTCCACCGCGACGGAGCGCTTGTTCCGGTTGATGGAGAGAAAGTACGCCGACTCGCCCCCGGCGAAAGGGGGGCCCCAGTGGCGGGTGTCGTCGCCGCGCCCGGGGTGCTCGACCTTGAGAACGTCCGCCCCGAGGTCCCCGAGAGCCATCGTCGCGTACGGTCCGGCCAGCACCCGCGAGAGGTCCAGCACGCGCACGCCTTCGAGCGGCAGCATCGCTCTAACCCTCCAGCGGGGCGTCGATGAGGAAGAGGCGCGTCGCCCCCTGTGCGAGGTTGCGGCCCCGGTGTGCACCGTTACCTACCGGGGCGGGGGGGAGCAGAAAAGCCTCGCCCTCGGCGGCCCTCAAGGGCGAGCGGCCGTCGTCGAACTCGTATTCGATACCGCCCGAGAGCACGAAGCCGTGGTGACCGTCCTCGCACCACTCCTCGCGACGGGTGCCCTCCCCGTACTCGACGGTCGCCCAGCGAGCGCCGCCTACTTCGACCTCCCGCGCCCGGATACCCGGTGCGTCGTCCGACCATTCGATCTCGCCGAACGGCACCTTGCGCGGCTCGCCCATAAAGCTGTCTCCCCTTTCTAGCCCTTCGTACGAGTATATAGAACACACCGTTATAATCTCCCGCAGGGAAAGAAAAGCGGGAGGATAAGCATGACGCTGAACCTTGCGGTGCTGTTGGAGGAGAGCGCGAAGACGCGGCCGGAGAAGCCGGCCCTGATCCTCGGGGGGCACGAACTGACCTACTCGGGGCTGCGCGACGGCGCCAGAAGCTTCGCGGGCGCCCTGTCCTCGATGGGCGTGGGGCCCGGTGACAAGGTCGCGATCATGGTCCCCAACGTGCCGCAGTTCGTCGTCGCGTACTATGGCATTCTGGCTACCGGGGCCGCCGTCGTGCCGTTGAACGTGCTGCTGCGGGGGCCGGAGATCACGTACCACCTCGACGACTCCGACGCGAAAGTTATCGTCGCCTGGGAAGGTTTCTTGCAGGAGGCAAGAGCAGGCTTCGAAGGCTCCGGCGGAACCTGCGAGCACCTCGTCGTCGTCGAGTCGCCGGGCGGCTCCGGGGCAACCGGCGACGAAAGGAGCTTCGAGGCGCTTCTACGGGAGCACCCGCCCGAGTTCGATACATACCAGACCATGCCGGACGATACGGCGGTCGTGATCTACACGAGCGGCACCACGGGCCGCCCGAAGGGGGCGGAGCTAACCCACGCCAACATGTTCATGAACGCGATGTGCAACGCGGACAAGCTCCTCCAGATGAACGAGGACGACGTCGCCATCGCCGTCCTACCGCTCTTCCACATCTTCGGCCAGACCTGCGTCATGAACGCCACGATCTACCGGGGCGGCACGACGGCCCTAGTCCCCCGATTCGAGCCCGAAGCAGCCCTCAAAACCATACAAGATGCGGGTGTCACGATCTTCTTCGGCGTCCCGACGATGTACCAGTACCTCCTCCGCTACCCCGAGCTCGATAAGTACGACATGTCCTCCCTGAGGATAGGAGTCTCGGGCGGGGCCTCGATGCCGGTCGAGGTCATGAAGGCCGTCGAGGAGCGGTTCGGGATCGTGATCCTGGAGGGCTACGGCCTCTCCGAGACGAGCCCGACCGCCACCTTCAACCGCTCGGCCGAGGAGCGTAAGGTCGGCTCCATAGGGCTCCCGATCTGGGGCACCGGGGCCAAGGTCGTCGACGAGAACGACCGGGAGGTCCCGCCCGGCGAGCGCGGCGAGCTCGTCCTGCGCGGCCACCACATCATGAAGGGCTACCTCAAGAAGCCCGAGGCGACGGCCGAAGCCATGAAGAACGGGTGGTTCCACACCGGGGACATCGCCAAGATGGACGAGGACGGCTACTTCTACATCGTGGACCGCGTAAAGGACATGATCATCCGCGGCGGCTACAACGTCTATCCGCGCGAGGTCGAGGAAGCCCTCTACGAGCACCCTGGCGTCGCCGAGGTAGCCGTCGTCGGCGTCCCCCACGAGGAGCTCGGCGAGGAGGTGACCGCCGTCGTCGCCATGAAGGAGGGCGAGGCCGCTGCCGAGGAAGAAATTATCTCCTTCGCCAAGGACCGCGTCGCCGCCTACAAGTACCCCCGCCGCGTCACCTTCGTGGACGAACTTCCAAAGACCGCGACCGGCAAAATCCTCAAGCGCGAGCTCACGAAGGTCACCGCCGACACCACGGGTACGGCGCGCGTCAAGGGCTAAAAACCACGACCACCAGCCCGTTGTGGAGGGCGTGAAGCACGTACACGCTCTACAACGAGCCGGTCAGCCTCATCGCCCAACCTAGGAGCATCCCCAAAACCACGAGGCTCACGAGATCCACGGCCACGAAAGGTGTGGCGAACCTGCCCAGGGTGATCCAGCCGGGAACGTGGATCAGGCCGAACAAGGCCGAAGAGACGAGGTTGGCCCGCCAGAAGCCCGCGGTCTGCCGGAGCTTGTTGAGCAAAAAGCCCCGGAAGTAGACCTCCTCGACGAGCGCGGCGGGGGAGAGGACGCTAAACGGGACGACCATGGCGGCTGCCCCGCCGATCATCCTGTCCCCGATCACCCGGTCCAGTACGCCAGCAGCACGCCGAGGAGGAGCCACGCCGCGTTCCTCCTCCGCGCACGGATCTCCAGGAATTACAGCGCCGGTGTTCCTTGAACGTACCTCAGATAAAGCAGCACGGGGCCCACGAAAACTACGACCCGGAGCGCCTCGTTTCGTAGGCCATAGACTGTCAGGTCCCCGCGGTCGTCGAAGTTTACAAAGGCCACGCGCATGGTCCACGCGAGGAAAGTAAACAGGACTACGAGCAGCAGGAGGCCCATGCTTCTGCGCCTCGGGCGACTCGATGCTCGCCCGAGGAGGCCGCTCCCCGCCTCCGACCCTCCTTGCCCCGGTCCTCCGCGCCGGCCGCATCACGACCTCGACAGAGAATAGCCTGGCGCGGCGATGCATCCAAGCTGGGGTATAGTTTGTGGCTACGAATCGCGGTCCGTATGGAACTCACGTGGATGGAGGAGAGCACATGCCCCAGATGAAGGCGATCCGGGTAGAGGAGTTCGGGGACCCGGGCGTGCTCAAGCTCGCCGAGGTGGAGCGGCCGGAGCCTGGCGAGGGCGAGGTCCTTATAGAGGTGAGGTCCGCCGGGGTGAACTACGCCGACACCATGCGCCGCCAGAACCAGTACGTCGTCCGCCAGGAGTTGCCGTTTACCCCAGGCTCCGAAGTGGCCGGCGTCGTCGCCGGGCTCGGCCCGGGGGCAGAGGGGGTCTCCGAGGGCGACAGGGTAGTAACGCTCCTCGGCACCGACGGTTACGCCGAGTACGCCGTGGCCCCGGCCCGCAACCTCATCCCGATCCCCGACGGCATGGGCTTCGACGAGGCAGCCGCCATACCCCTGCAGGGGATGACGGCCTACCACGTCATAAAGACGAGCGGGCAGCTCCAGGAGGGTGAGTCGCTGCTGGTCCACGCTGCGGCAGGCGGTGTAGGATACCTCGCCGTCCAGATGGCGAAGCTCCTCGGCGCGGGGACCGTCATCGCCACGGCGAGCACGCAGGAGAAGCTCGACCTTGCCCGCGAGCTCGGGGCGGACGTTCTCATAAACTACACGGAAGAGGACTGGCCCGAGAAGGTCAAGGAGGCGACGAACGGCAATGGTGCCGACGTTATCATGGAGATGGTCGGCGGGGATTTCCCCGAGAAGAACCTGCGCTGCCTGAACGCCTTCGGGCGCATGGTCGTCTTCGGGGCGGCGAGCGGGGATCGGGGGGGCCTCGTACCCGCGGCGCTGATGAAGAAAAACCACGTAGTCGCGGGGTTCTACCTGCCCCAGATCATGCGTCGCCCCGACCTCTTCGGTCCGAGCATGCGGGATCTGCTCGGCTGGATAGCCTCCGGCCAGGTCAAGCTGAACATAGGCGGCCGTTACGGGCTCTCCGAGGCCCACAAAGCTCACGAAGACCTTCAGGGCCGCAGGACGACCGGCAAGCTCATCCTGAACCCATAAAACCCCCGAGAAGACCGGAGAAAAATGGCCCTACGCACATCCTATGAGGAGAACGAAGTTCTTCTGAGCTACCTGGAGAGCGGGGACGGGCCGGCCCCGGTCCTGATGATCCACGGCAACTTCGCCGGGAAGTTGTGGTGGAGCGAGCTTCTCGCCGAGCCCCTCCCCGGCATGCGCCTCATCGCCCCCGACCTGCCGGGCTTCGGACAGAGCCGCGCGAACGGTACCTTCCGGCCCTCCATACCTTTCTACGCCGAGAGCCTGAAGCGTTTCTTGGACGGCCTCGGCGTGGGACGGGTTCTCCTCCTCGGCCACTCCTTCGGCGGGGCGGTCGCCACGGAGATGGCCCTCCGCGACCCGGACCGTTTCCCGGCCCTCTTCCTCCTCGCCCCGCCTCCGCACACCGGTCTCTACACCCCGGAGTACCTCTACCCTTTTCTGGAGAGTTACCGTCACGACCGCTGGAGCCTGCGCGCCGCGCTCCTACAGCACCTCGGCACGCGCGTCCCCCCGTACTTTGAAGCCCTCGTCGACGAGGCGGGACGGATGCACCCGGCCAACTTCTCCGGCAACGCCCGCCTCCTCTCGAGCTGGAACGTAGGCGCGAGGCTCTACGGCTACGGAAATCCCGTCCTCGTCGCCTCCGGGGAGCGCGACAACCTCGTCTCCACACGCTCCGCCGAGGCGACCGCCCGCGCCTTCCCCATGGGGGCATACGCCAACCTCGGCTCTGTCGGCCACAGCCCGCAGATCGAAGCCCCGAACCTAGTCCGCGACCTACTCTCGCAACTCCTGCGCACCGTCAAAGCTTAGAAGGCGGTCAGCTTAACGAATTCCGATGATGCCCCCTGGGAGCCGTTCGACGGGGGGCGAGGCGGTGGCTCGGTATCCTTCATGCCTCGATCACCTTCGCCTTTCGGTCCAGTACTCGATCGAACCCTCGGGCGCTGTTGGCTTAACGACCGATCTTGCGCAGGCGCAGATCCTTGATGCTGGCTCTCCATCCCATAAACCTTGCCACGACGAAGTAAAAGACCACCGCGTTTATTGCAGCGATCACCACGTTGGCCCAGTTTTCTAGTAGCACGTCCATAAGGGCGCTGAACAGGAAGAACGCGAGCAGCGCGAGTTCCGTCCCAACGTAAAACCTCGGTGCCGCCGTTCGCCCCGACACCTTGGGGGTGCGGCCGAACGGCGTCTTTGCTCCGGTGACCGCCTGATGCAGCGACTTGACCACGCCGCCCATCTGGATGGGGATCAGCATGAGGTTGAAGGCGTATACGGCAAGCACGTCCCAGAACCGTCGCCCGCTCAAGGATAGGTCCCGGGCGTAGAGGTAGAAGTACGGGACCGCGGTGATGGGTAGCCAGTAGGTGCTCAGATCTTCATCGAAGGGGTAAAGGAAAAGGAGCAGTAGGGCAGAGTTCACGCCGGCAAGGGAGACGAGGTAATGCACCCGCATGAAACCCTCGGGAATCTTGCGCCACCTCAGGGGCCTGCACAAGTACCCGAGGAGCTTGGGTAGGATGATGAGCCCGCCGTTCGCCCAGCGGCGCCGTTGGATCAGCACCGAACCAAAGTCCGGCGGGGTCGCGCTGAAGGCCAGGCGCTCCGGGTAGTTGTACACTTCCCAGCCGTGCGCGACCAGATCGACGGTGGATTCCGTATCTTCGATCACCGTTCGGTCCTGGATGAACTTGTGGACCGTAAAGCCGCGCTCCACGGCTTCGATGCGTATGTCCTCGAGCGCCGACCTGCGCAGAACCGCGTTCGCACCGACCCAATACGCCGCCGAAAAAAACGAGCTTCCTTGGTGGACGATGTACTGGATATCGGTGGTGGCCCCGGCGACGCGCTCGAGCCTGCCTGACGCTCCCGGTATCGACGTGTAAGGGGTCTGCGCTACCGCCACCCGCTCGTTGCCGGGCTGTTCCATATGGTAGACGAGCCGCTCGACGTACTCCGGCGTTAGCATGCTGTCGGCGTCCAGGGTGACCAGGTACTCCGCCTCGGGCACCCGCAAGAAGCGCGCATCCTGGTCATGAGGCCCCACCTCCCGGAGTAGGAGCCCTTCCGGTCCCTCGGCTACGGCGAACTCCCCTCCGACAAGGCCGATGTAGCTGTTGAGGTTCATGGCTTTGTTTGGCTCGTGAGAGAGGTTCGCGTACTGCTTGCGCTCGAAGAACGTCACCTCGACGCGAAACAGGGCGGCGAGGCGCTCGTACTCGAGCTGTAGCCGGGCCTCGCTCGATGGGACGGCGCGGCGCAAGTCCGCAGCGCGCCTCGAGTAATCCCGAGCAGACGCCAGCAGGAGTCGGTCGATAAGGAAGGCGTCGGTGTGATCGGTCTGGGGGTAGTGCGCGGCCTTGCGACGAAACCACGTAGCGGCCGACTCGTATAGATCGGCGAGGTGCTCGGCCTCCCAACCCGCATCGAGCTTTCCCCGTTCCTTTCTCGTTTCGAACTCCTGAACCTCACGTCCGAAAGGGAGCGCGAGATGGTCGAGGAACGCCTGAATCGATTGGGGAATCGCCCTGGCCACCTCGAGTTTCTCGAGATCATCCGGTCGATCGGGGTGGGGAGGATCGTCGAGCAGCAACACGACCCGCCGGTTGGGGTACGTCTGCATGGCGGCCGACAGGAGGGTTTGCTCGATGGTGCGCGGCTCCTCCTTGTAGGAAGGTACGAGGATCGTTGCCGGGGAGACGGGGTGCTTCAGGAAGCGGGCCTGAATTTTTTCGCGCGGGGCCGGTCGGTGCGCTAGCAAGCGCTTGTAATAACCGATGCGCGCCAGTTGGTAAACCAGGCCCCCGTAGATCAGGACGAACACGAGCAATACGAAGACGCTCTGTTCGATAACGCCCCTCGTATCGCCCCTGCGCAAGCTGTCCGAGTACACACCGACGAGTTGCCACAACAGGACGGAGGTCGCGAGGAGGGTCGCCACCAGGGCGAAGTAGGTGATCCAAAGCTCCACAGCGTGACGTTTGTTTTCATGGGACGTCTTCTTGCCGCCACCACGTCCCGGCACAGGGCCAACGCCGTGCGCGTCGCCGGTGGAGCGTCCACCAGTCTTAACCGCTTTCTTTTTCCGTAATGTTGCCAAAGTCTTGCGTGACCCAGAAACCATTCACTGTCCCCTCCTTCGATGTGTAACTGTCGAAAAGGCTCGGTAAAACGCTGCATTTGCGATCGTATATCTGACCAAACAGATCCTACAGCGTGAAGTGGCGCATCTTAGTAATCTCGCTTGCAATGCCCAGACGAGCTACCGGGCACCGACCTGTTCCTCCAACCTGGCAGGGGCGAGTCTCCGGAACCGCTTGGAAAGAGGTTTGGGCAACGCTAAGCGTGGGTTGAACGGGCATACGGAGGGTGAAATGACCTTACCAAGTCTCGAAAAGGAGCTTCGCAGGGCTGTGCTGCAGTCACGTCGTGCTGCGGCTACCCGAGCCCCCCGGTCAGCACTTCCTCCAGTTGCACGCGCGGTGGAGGCCAAAACCCTGACCGTGGACGAATACGCCCCCGGGCTTGCCACGCAAAAGCGGCGGGGCGAGTTGTGTACTCGCCCCGCCGCCGGGTCGATCAGCTTGAGCTGATCGACTGAAGTGTTACTTAACCGAAAGCTTTAGATCACCGAGCTGGAAGGACCGCCGGCGACGTAAATCGTCTCGCCGCTGATGTAGGCGGCCTCGTCGGAGGCGAGGAAGGCGACGACGTTGGCGATGTCGTCGACGCGGCCGAAACGCTTGAGCGGAATATTCTTGGCGAAGCGCTCCTTCATGTCATCCATCGTCATCCCGACGCGCTCGGCGGCTTCCTTGGTCATCTCCGTCTCGATCCAACCGGGTGCGACCGCGTTGACGTTGATGTTGAACTTGCCGAGCTCCAGCGAAAGCGTCCGCGCCATCGCCTGCAGGCCCGCCTTTGCCGCCGAGTAGTTGAGCTGGCCCTTGTTGCCCAGGGCCACGATCGAGGAGGTCATGATGATCTTGCCGTACTTCTGCTCGACCATGTACTTCTGCGCCTCGCGTGAGCACAAGAAGCTGCCCTTCAAGTGAACGTCGAGCACGGTGTCCCAATCGTCGTCCGACATCTTGAACGAGAGGTTGTCCCTCAACAGCCCCGCGTTGTTGATGAGGATGTCGATCCTACCGAAGCGCTCCTTGACCTTGGAGAACGCGGCCTGAACCTGCTCCGTCTTCGAGACGTCGCACGCTATCGCGATCCCCTCCGCCCCCGCCGCCTCGATAGCCTCGACGGTCTCCCGACCAGCCTCCTCCGTAAGATCCAAAACGGCGACGTTGGCCCCGTCGTGCGCCATCCTTATGGCCTCCGCGGCACCTATGCCTCTACCGGCACCCGTTACGATCGCTACCCGACTGTCAAGCCTACCCATGTTTTCACCTTTTCTCTCGCATGCTGCCGGTCTATACCGGGTTAACATTCCTGCAACTAAAAGCCATTATATTAAAAATGAACCTATGTGTGCAACGGGAATAGGTGAAGCGTACGTGTTATGGGACACGAAGCGCGATTTTGGGCGGCTTCGGGAGGCATGGACGGTAAAAGGCGGGCCTCCCGGGCAAAAGCTCTGGGAGGCCCGCCTTTTACCTCAGGGGATTACTGCATGTAGATGCCGCCGTTTATGTTCATGGTCTGGCCGGTGATGTAGTCGCCGTCGACGACGAGGTAGCGGACGGCTCTCGCGATCTCTTCGGGGCTGCCGATGCGGCCGAGCGGGATCTTCGCCTTTATCTTCTCCCGCACTTCCTCGGGGACGTCGCTGAACATGTCCGTCTCCATAAAGCCAGGGCAGATCGCGTTCACGCAGACGTTGTAACGCGCGAGCTCTTGCGCGGCCGACTTGGTGAAGCCGATCATGCCGGCTTTCGCCGCCGCGTAGTTTGTTTGACCGAAGTTCCCCGCCTGCCCGACGAAAGAGCTGATGTTGATGATCTTACCGCTCGATTGCTCGGTGAAGTGGGGCAGCGCCGCCTTGACGGTGTAGTAGCTGCTGTTGAGGTTGGTCTGGACGACCTTGTCCCAGTCCTCGGCCGTCAGCTTCTTCATCGTCTTGTCTATGGTGATCCCGGCGTTGTTGACGAGTATGTCTATGCGCCCGAAATGCTCGATTGTCTGCTCTATCAGCTGCGTCGCCTGCCCCACGTCCGAGACATCGGCCTGCAGCGCCACGGCCTGATCCTCACCGAGCTTCTTTACCAACTCCTCGGCCGGACCCTTGGAATTAGCATAGTTGATAACCACCTTCGCGCCACCACGCGCGAGCTCCTCGGCGATCGACCGTCCAAGCCCACGCCCCGCACCCGTAATTACCGCTACGGCACCTTCTAAACTACCCATTCACTCCTCCTTCTCCCAATGTTTCCTGTTTCGA
>JADDPY010000118.1:0-12714 GCA_016781635.1 Rubrobacter sp. | reverse complement strand
TCCTCCTTCTCCCAATGTTTCCTGTTTCGAAGTCTAGTGGCGCAACCCGCCCGTGGCAAACTATGTGCCTTACGCACCCCGAAACGAGAGAAAATAACAAAAATGCATACACAAGCCGCTACAATTCAGGGAGAAGTTGGAGTGAGGCAAGCTTGACAAGCACATATCTATGTGTATAATGCACATACGATGGAAACGAGAGGCATGACTGATAAGCAAGAACCGAAGCGAGGTCCTGAGGTAAAGCCAAGGAATTGGCTCGTGCCCGTGATTCTGCTAACGCTTCGGGAGTGGAACTCTTACGGTTACGAGTTGATGGAGCGGTCCACCGCTTTCGGGTTCGAGGCGATGAACCCAGGCACTTTGTACCGAACGCTACGTCAGATGGAGAAGGAAGGTATCGTCGAATCCTCCTGGGAGACCTCCAAGGGTGGTCCGGCGCGGAGGATGTACACGATCACGGACGCCGGCGAGGCATACCTGGAGTTCTGGGCTACGGCGCTCGAGCAATACCAGCGCAACATGGATACTTTTTTCAAGATGTACACTGGCCGGTCCCTCAGGAGCCAGGAAAACGACAAGAAAGCCGAGTAAGGCCCGCCACCGTGTGTCGTTCGGGTGGCGAATAAGAGTTATGAGTATTTGAGGGGATGCCTAGCGTGTCCCCTTTTTGCTTGCCTTTCGGGGTCGTTATCGCGATCGTAAGCGGTGAATGTTAGGCTGCAACGCAAGGTCGGGGGAGAGACCTACCAGGACGGTGCGGAAGGGCGTGGCTATGCTCTTTCCGGGGATCAGCGAAGGCTGCGGTCCTTTTGGGCGCGGCGGAGGAGGTTGTGTGGAATGACGGAAGGGTCTGGGAACCCCGTCGAATCGGGTTTCAAGTCGATGCAGGACGCGCTCGGCGGGGCGGTAGCGGCCCAGCAGCGGAGCGTAGGTCTGGCGCAGGACTGGTCGCATGGCGTGATCGACTCCTACAAGAATCAGGCCGAGAGCTATCGGGCGCTGATGGAGGCGATGAAAAGCTCCCTTGCGGCGTTGGAAACTACCCTCAAAAGCCAGGAGGAGACCAACAAGGCCCTCAGGCAGAGCCTGGACGCGTACAAGAGCGTCCTCGAGAACGCGAGCAATGCCCAGGAGAGGAACATGCAGCTCGCTCAAAGCTTCTTCAACGACGTCGTCGGGACGCTCAGCGGGCAACTCGAGAGCAGCAGGTCGCTCCTTCTGGAGCCGGCGTCGAGGCAGCAGGAGTTTTTCCAGAACGTCACCCAGGAGTGGCTCGACGCTTACATGAAGCTGCTCAACGCTCCCATGGAGTTTTACAAGTCTACCGGGAGGGCTTCGGGACGCGGCGGCGAGAGCGCCTGAGCGGGCCGTACGGGTTATTTGTGCGGTTAGCTCTTTGGTAAGATAGGCGAAGGTGCAGGCGAAAGAGGAGAAGAAAAACGTGAGCTTCGGTAATGGTAATGGCAACGGCGAGATCGTTATCTCGATGCCCCTCAGGACCGCTATAGGTACGTTCGGCGGCTCTCTGAAAGACGTCCCGGCCACCGATCTCGGGGCGACGGTCGGCAAGGAAGTCGTCAGCCGCTCCGGCATAGCTGCCGACCAGGTCGACCAGGTTATCGTGGGCAACATCCTGTCGGCCGGCCAAGGCATGAACCCGGGCCGTCAGGTCGGGATCAAGTCCGGCCTCCCGGTCGAAACCCCGGGGATGACGCTGAACAGGATGTGCGGCTCTGGTTTGCAGGCGATCATCTCGGCGGCCCAGGAGATAGCCCTCGGCGACGCCGAAGTGGTGATGGCCGGCGGCATAGAGAACATGGACCGGGCACCGTTCCTTCTGGACAAGGCCCGTTACGGCTACAGGATGGGCATGCCCAAGGTCGACATGTACGACCACATGGTCTACGACGGCCTCTGGGACGTCTTCAACGACTACCACATGGGCATCACCGCCGAGAACGTCGCGGAGCGTTACGGTATCACCCGCGAAGAGTCCGATGAGTACGCCGCGCGCAGCCACCAGCGGGCCGCCAAGGCCAACGAGGACGAGATCTTCAGCGGACAGATCGTGCCCATCGAGATCAAGCAGAAGAAGGAGACGGTCGAGTTCGTCACCGACGAGCACGTCCGGCCCAACGCCACGGTCGAGGGGCTCCAGAAGCTCAGGACGATATTCAAGAAGGACGGCGGCACGGTGACCGCCGCCAACGCGAGCGGCGTCAACGATGGTGCCGCGATGATGCTCGTCACGAGCGAGGCCAAAGCCGGAGAGCTCGGCTTGCCGATAGCCGGCAGGCTCGTCTCCGCCGCGGTCGCAGGTGTAGACCCGTCGGTGATGGGGACCGGTATGATTCCGGCGTCGCGCCTGGCGATGAAGAAGGCCGGCCTCACCGTCGACGACCTCGACGCCGTCGAGGCGAACGAGGCATTCGCCTCCATCGCCATCGCCGTCGCGCGCGATCTCGAGGTCCCCGACGAGAAGATGAACCCCATCGGCGGGGCAATCGCTCTCGGGCACCCCATCGGGGCCACCGGCGCGATCCTGACCGCCAAGATCCTGGACCACCTCGAGCGCATCGACGGCCGCTACGGCCTCGTTACCCTGTGCATCGGCGGCGGCATGGGCATCGCCGCGATCTTCGAGCGGGTGTCGTAAGCAGCATCTGAAATACGGGCCGGCTCATACCGGTAGCTTCATCGAAGGGGGTCGCAACAGAGCGGCCCCCTTCGCGTTGCCCCCGGTCGCCCTCGCGGAGCGTCTGACGCGAATGGGTTAGCATGGCCCCAGGTTGCGGTGCATAACGTAGGGAAGCGGCGATGGGGAGAGGCAAGCTTTGAAGCTGGCGGGGCGCATGGGGCGTTTGGGGACGGAGACCGCCTTCTCGGTGCTCCAGAAGGCGAAGGTGCTGGAAGCTCGGGGGCGCGACGTCATCCACCTCGAAATCGGCGAGCCGGATTTCGACACGCCCGAGCACATTGTGGAGGCGGGCTGTCGGGCGCTCCAGGAGGGAAAAACCCGCTACACCCCGACCGCCGGTATCCCGGAGCTGCGCGCTGCGATCGCCGAAGACGTATCGCGTAGCCGGGGCATATCGGTCGACCCCGAGCAGGTAGTTGTCACGCCCGGGGGGAAGCCGATCATGTTTTTCGCCATCCTCGCCCTTGTCGACGAGGGGGACGAGGTACTCCTCCCCAACCCGTCGTTCCCGATCTACGAGTCGATGGTGGATTTCGCCGGGGGCCGTCCGGTCCCGTTGCCGCTCCGCCAGGAGAACGGGTTCCGCTTCGATCTCGATGAGTTCCGCGCTGGCCTGAGCGAAAAGACGAAGCTTGTGATCCTCAACTCTCCCGCCAACCCTACCGGCGGCGTGCTCACACCCGGGGACATGCAAGGGCTCGCGGAGATTCTGCGCGACCGCCCCGACATTGCGATTTTGAGCGACGAGATCTACTCGCAACTCCTCTACGACAGCCCCTTCGCCAGCATCGCGAGCGAGCCGGGAATGGGCCCCGACGAACGTACGATCATCCTGGACGGATTCTCCAAAACCTACGCGATGACCGGCTGGCGCATCGGCTACGGCATCATGCCCCGGCCCCTCGCCGAGCAAGTAACCAAGCTCCAGGTAAACTCGAACTCCTGCACGGCCGCCGCCTCCCAATACGCCGCCCTCGCGGCACTCGGAGGCCCCCAGGACGACGTCGGACGCATGCTCACCGAGTTCCGCGCCCGGCGAGACCTGATCGTCTCTGGCCTGAACGACCTGCCCGGCGTCGAGTGCATAGCCCCCCGGGGCGCCTTCTACGCCTTCCCGCGCATAACCGAAACGGGCCGCGGCGCGGACGACCTCGCCGACTTGCTCCTGAACGAGGCGGGCGTCGCCTGCCTCTCCGGCACCGCGTTCGGGCGCCACGGCGAGGGTCATCTGCGCCTCTCCTACGCCAACTCCCGCGATAATATCGTCCGGGCGTTGGAGCGTATGGGCGACGTCCTGCAGCGGCCGTCTACGGATTGACTCCGCGGCCCGACCGGCCGCCTGGTTAGTTTTGGTCCCCGATCGTCGGGGAGAGCTCTATCTCGACGCGCTCGGCCCCGTCCTGCCAGTGCATCTTCTCGGAGAGCCCGAGGCTGCGAAGGAGCTTGAGCATGGGAGTGTTGTGCGGGAGGACGAGAGCGTGCAGCTTCTCCACGCCCCTGTCACGGGCGGCCTCGATAAGCGCGCGGGTCAGGCCGACGCCAAGGCCCAAACCCTGCATGCGGTCCTCGACGAGCGCCGCGTACTCGGCGCTCCCGTCCACGTCTTCGCTTCGGTCGTAGCGCACGACGGCGATGACCTCGTCCTCGTTCTCGGGGTCAAGGGCTACGAGCGCGAAACGCTCCACGCCGTCCACCTCCGCGAACCTCCGCGCCTGCGCGTCCGAGAGCTGCTTCATCGGGCCGAAGTAGCGCAGCTCGATCGTCCGCTCGCTCAACCGCCCGAAGAGCCGCTGCAACGCCTTTGCGTCACGGGATTGTATCTCCCGCACCGGCACGGGCCTGCCGTCCGTGAGCGTGAGAAAACCGCCAACCTTCATTCGGGAAGGTTTCTCATCATATCCGTTACATCTATATGCAATAACCACATAGTAGATGTTACCCCATAAGGCGTGAGGAGCAACATCGGTTGGTGTCGTGGATCACCGGCCCGGCGTCAGGAGGTTTATTCTGGTTTATCGGGTTTTTGCAGGAGGGGCTGCATGCCGGACGTAACTAACTCCAGAAACTGTTCCTGAGAGATAGTCAGGTATTGGGCGAAGCGGTCCGGCTTGAGGAGCACGGACATGGCGTCGCTGAGGGCTTTACGGTTCGCTTCGAGAAGGAGGTTGAGGCAGTGTTGGTAATCCCTCTCCAGGGAGCCGGTCCAGGACGACTCCGAGCCTTCCAGGGCTTCTTCGAGGGTCTCGCCCTCAAGGGCGCGAGCGGCGAGTTCGACGGCGCGGTAGGTCGGGGTCGTCAGGCGGCGCTCGGTGGGGGAGAGTAGCCCCGCGGTCGTGTTCAAGCTGATCACGTACCGTAGAAGCTCCGCTATTCTGCGGGCTTCTTCGACGGAGATTCTCAGTTCCGCGCGACCGTTCTGTGCTTCTTCCGCCACGGGCACCTCTCCTCACAAGGACGTTGACCAGAGTTTAAACGTTCCGTGCCAGGGCCGTCACGGATTTTACGCGAGAAGCCGGGGTAAAGGTCTTCTCCCCGAGCACAGTTCGTGAGGTACGCTTAGAAGCATGCGTAAGGTTGTGAAGTGGTGGTCCGCCCGCGTTGTGTCCGCTCTGTCGGCGCTTCGATGGCTCCGATGGGGCGGGATCTCGCTTGTCGCGGGGGGCGTGCTCGGGGTCGTGGCGCAGGTGGCCTTCGTGCTTATGTTTGGTGCTCTTCCGGCTCTGGCCTCCAGGTTCGCGTACGGTCTGCTCGATGTAGTTTTCCTGTTGCAAGGTTTCGTGACGCCGCTCCTGGCGGTGGGCCTGATCGGTGTATATGCCCTGGCGGCGGGGCAGTCGGGTAGGCTCAGGAAGCTATCCGGGGTAGGACTGGGGCTGGTCCTCGTGTCGGCGTTCGTGCTAGCCGGGATGAACGCCTACGAAACCCTGATCGCGCCACGCTACATCACGTACGATCCCGCCGAAGGCATCCCCCTCTCTCAGAAGATCGTGACCTTGGCGAGCTGGGGCTGGCCCATTGGCGCGGTGCTCCTTGGCGTCGGCACCCTTAGGGGCGCGCGAGGGCTGGGGCGCTGGGGGGGATTATCCGTGGCGCTCGGCCTGTTGAGCACGCCTTTGTTCTACCGGTTGCTCCTCCACTCGGTGACGGGTGGGAACCCGGAGGGGGGCGTAGAGGGTGCTTCTCGCATACTACTCGACGCCCAGCCGATTCTACTGAACCTCGGCTGGGTCCTGTTAGGCTACGGGCTGCTCCGCGCGAGCGGTGCCGAGACCGTTACGCAAACAAACGAGCGGCTGGCACGCCGCCTCTACGAGGAAGCGTGGGTTAGGGGCGAGGTGGAGGTCCTAAACGAGCTGGTCGCACCGGACGTCGTCGACCATTATCATCGGCAGCGGGGCCGCGAGAGCTTCAAGAGGAGCGTCGCGAACTTACGTGTCTCTTTCCCCGACCTCCGGTTTGTCTTGGAAAGCCAGGAGGCCGAGGAGCACAGGGTGACGACGCGCTGGACGGCGAGCGGGACGGATAGGGGCGGGGTGCTCTGGTATCCGCCCACGGGCAGGGCCGCGACCTTCTCCGGCACGTTCACGGACCGCTTCGAGGAGGGCAGGCTCGTGGAGCACCGGGGGGAGTCCGACACGAAGGCGTTGCTCCGCCGTCTCGGGCTCCCCCCGGTGGGGTAGGTTCCGCGTTTCTAGCGCGCCTGCTCCTCGGCCCGGGGCTCTCCGGCGCGGCCGTTCTGTTGCGGGGCCTTCGGGGGGCGGGGGGCGAAGGCGCGGTGGCCGGTGATGGCCTGGCCCACGATCAGGGTGTTCACGTCGTTCGTGCCCTCGTAGGAGTAGACGCCCTCGATGTCCGCCATGTGCTCCATCACCCGGTAGTCGAGGAGGATGCCGTTGCCGCCGAGGACGTCGCGGGCGAGGGCGGCGATCTCGCGCGCCTTCCCCACGTTGTTCATCTTGAACATCGAGACGGTCGCGGGGTCGAGGTTCCCCGCGTCCTTCGTGCGGCCCACGTGTATCGAGAGAAGCTGCGAGAGCGAGACCTCGCTGACCATCTTCACGAGCTTGGCTTGCACGAGCTGGTGGGAGGCTATGGGCGCCCCGAACTGTTCCCGCTCCTTGGCGTACGAGAGGGCCGTCTCGTAGCAGTCCATCGCCTGGCCGAGCCCGTCCCAGCCCACGCCGTAGCGCGAGTGGGTGAGGACGGAGAGGGTCGAGCCGAGCCCCGTCGCCCCCGGGAGGCGGTCATCTTCGGAGATTCGGCAATCCTCCATGGTGATGTGTGTCTGCCACACGGAGCGCTGGGAGGCCTTGCGCGGCAGAACCTCGGCGCGGAAGCCGGGGTTGTCGCCCCCGACGAGGAAGCCCGAGACCTTGCCGTCCTCCGTCTTCGCCCAGATCACCGCGACGTCCGCGAAGGAGGCGTTGCCGATCCACTTTTTCTCGCCGTTCAAGACGTAGCCGCCCGGCACTTTCCTCGCGGTCGTGCGCATCGAGCCGGGGTCGGATCCCGCCGAAGGCTCCGTCAGGCCGAAGCAGCCGATGGCCTCGCACCTCGCCATCCTGGGGAGCCAGTGCGTCTTCTGCTCCTCGCTCCCGAGCTCGTGGATCGCCGCCATCGCCAGGCCGCTCTGGACGTGCAAGAAGGTTGCTAGAGAGCCGGAGCCGCGCGCGATCTCGGCGATGGCGAGTCCGTATGCGACGTTGTTCCACCCCGCGCAGCCGTACTCGGGCGAGAAGGGACCGCCCATGACGCCGAGCTCGCCCAGAGGTTGCAAGAGGTGGCGGGGAAACTCGGCCCGGTCCCAGAAGTCGGCGGCGATCGGGATCACCTCGCGGTCCACGAACTCGCGGACCTTTGACTGGACCTCCTTCTCCCCTTCCGACAGAAGGCTTGCGACGTTGATGAAGTCCACGGGGCTCGTCCCCCGTCGGGTCTCCTCGGGCGTTATGGTCATCTATTTCCCCCTGCGGTCGCCTTGAATCGTTGGGCGTTCGGGGCGCCGGGAACGGAGATGGGCGGGGCCGGTCGTCCCTTGCCGGCAAGAATAGTGTCTCGCAACGGTGGGGTCAATCGAGGCTCACAAGCCCCGATGGTGTGAGACGACCGGAGGAAAAGGGTAAACTGTACGGGGCAACACAAATAAACCGGGCCAAGGGTCGTGTCCGGAGAAGGAGGTACCGACCAGATGACTGATTCCACGGCCGGTAACGGGGGCAACGGTCCCGTATCGAGCGGAACGACGCCGCAGGGAGCACCGATGGCGCCGTTCGATATATGGTCGCAGTGGTTTACCAACAACATGGGTGGAGCGACACCCGGGGGTAGCCTCCCCTGGCTGACGAAGCCGGGCATCTCAACGGGCAAGGAATTCGAGTCCCTGCCGGAAGGTACCATCGCGAACGACCCGCTGCTCTCCGTGATGGAGAAGCTGTGGGACGCAAACCCCATGCAGAACGTGCTGCCCATAAACTGGTTGGAGATCACGCGTGCCCTCCAGACCCTCTGGATGCGCGAGATGTCCGACCCCGGCAGGGCCATAGAGGCCGCCGCCGAGTTCAACGCCAGGGTCTGGCGCTCGACGTTCGATGTGTGGCAGGAGTCGATGTCGCGCATGTGGGGCTTGCCGCCCGCGGAGGAGGGCGAGGGGAAGGGTACGGCCAACGCCGACACTCGCTTCTCGGCGCCCGAGTGGGAAGGGAACCCCTACTACCAGACCCTCAAGGAGTCTTACCTGCTCGCCTCCAAGTTCCTTTTGGAGGAGGCCGAGGCGACGGACGGACAGGATACCGAGGAGCAGAAGCGTCTCAAGTTCTACCTCAGGCAGTTCGTCGACGCGATGGCCCCGGCCAACTACCTCCTCACCAACCCCGCCGCCCTCAGGCGCATCGCCGAGACCGGCGGAGCGAGCCTCGCCGAGGGGACGCGCAACCTCCTCAACGACCTGCGCGAGGGCCGTCTGAGCATGACGGACGCCAACGCCTTCAAGCCGGGGGAGAACCTCGCGATAACCCCGGGTAAGGTCGTCTACCAGAACGAGCTTATTCAGCTTATCCAGTACGAGCCGACGGTGGAGAAGGTCTACGAGACGCCCATAGTCTTCTTCCCGCCCTGGATCAACAAGTACTACATCCTCGACCTCCAACCGAAGAACAGCATGGTCAAGTACCTTGTGGACCAGGGTTACCAGGTCTTCATGACCTCCTGGAAGAACCCGGATGCCTCGCTGGAGCACCTCCAGTTCGAGGACTATATGACCCTCGGAACTCTCGCCGCCGCCGACGCCGTGCGCGACATCACCGGTGCGGATAAGGTCAACCCTGTCGGCTACTGCGCCGGCGGGACGCTTCTCTCCGTGACGCTCGCCTGGCTCGCCGCGGGCGGCGACGAGAACCCGTTCGACGCCACGACCTTTATGGTCGCGATGCAGGACTTCACGGACGTCGGGGACACGTCGGTGTTTATCGACGAGCCCCAGATCGAGTTCATGGAGCAGCAGATGAAGGAGCGCGGTTACCTCGATAACCGCAAGATGGCGAACATGTTCAACTCGCTGCGCGCCAACGACCTGATCTGGTCGAACGTCGTAAACAATTATCTCCTCGGCCAGAAGCCTCCCGCCTTCGACCTCCTGTACTGGAACTCCGACGGCACACGCATGGCCCGCGACGCTCACAGCTTCTACCTGAGAAACACCTACCTCGAGAACAACCTCGTGAAGCCCGGTAAGGTCACGATAAAGGGCCGCCAGATAGACCTCAGGAAGATCTCCGGCGATGTCTACGCCGTCGGCGCCGAAAAGGACCACATCGTCCCCTGGTACTCCGCCTGGCTGATCAACAAGATCGCCGAGGGCGCAAAGGTGCGCTACGCCCTTGCCAACTCGGGCCATATCGCCGGCATGATAAACCCACCCTCCAAGGGCAAGGGCACCTACTGGGTGAACGAGGAGACCGACGCCTCGGAGACCGCCGAGAAGTGGAGGGAGGGGGCCAAACAGCACGAGGGCTCCTGGTGGGAAGACTGGACGGCATGGCTCTCCGAGCGCTCCGGCGAAATGGTCGACCCGCCCGGAATGGGGAGCGAGAAGTACCCACCCCTGGATGACGCCCCCGGCTCCTACGTCCGGGAGACGTAAGCTAGAAGCATCCCGGATCTACAAGCCGCCCCCCGGGGGTGAGGAGCCGACACCATCAGGTTCCTCACCCCCGGTAGTACGCGTTTGCGTGACCGAGAGTCCCTCCTCGAATCGCCTAAAACCAGTCGCAACCTTGGTGTGAAGGTGCCATTGCGGCCAAGCTCCGTCGCATAACCGACGGAAATCACAACATACCCGTCGGTCAGATGTAGCTTGTTCCAATTATTTGATCGATGCCGCCCTTACAGCACCGTCTCTTACGACGGGCTGTAAGGGCGGCATTTCTCGCAGAGTGTGACTGGGTCCCACGCCGGAGCCGGCGTCTTCCATTGTCACGGACCGATGGTTTTAACAATGTTTGCCGGACCAGGCGGCTACCCGGAGCGCTCTCCGAGCCAGGAAGAAACCTTGGGCCACAAGCCCTCCTTGGCGCCGCGGCCGGTCATCAGGCCGACGTGTCCGGCGTCGAGCACGAAGAACTCCTTGTCCTCACTGCCGACGAGGTCTATCGTGGATTTGGCCTGCGGCATGGGGCAGATATGGTCTTTCTCGCCCGCGATGTTGAGGACGGGGCACATGATGTTCGAGAGGTCGACCTTGCGGCCCCTCATCTTTAGCTCTCCCTTTACCAGTTTGTTGCCCTGGTAGAAGTCGCGGATCCACTGCCGGAATGCGGCGCCGGGGAAGGGCGTTCCGTCGTTGACCCACTTGTTCATGGCGAGCCACGTCTCCATCGGCTTTTCTTCGAGGATGCGCTCCCACATGCTCGCGTAGGTGCCCACGTAGTTCTGAATGGGCTTGAGCATCTGCATGCTGTTGTCTATAAAGTCGTCCGGGATGTTCCCGAGAGACTCGACGAGAAGGTCCGGATCCAGGTACTCCTCCCGCGTCCACAGCCCGAGGAGCCCTATCTCCTCCGGTTGGAAGTCAACCGGGGTGGTGAGCAAGACGAGGTTCTCCAGAGGCTTCTCCGGGAAAAGCGAGGCGTATATCGCCGACATCGTCCCACCCATGCAATAACCGAAGAGGGTGTAACTCTCGGCGCCGGAGGTCCACAGGACCCGCTTCGTCGCCGGTTTTATGTAATCCAGGACGAAGTCCTCGAACGACAGGTCGGCATCCTCGTCGCCGGGGACGCCCCAGTCGAGCAGGTACACGTCGAAACCCTCCCCGAGGAGGTGTTCGATCAAGCTATTCCCCGGCATGAGGTCCAGGATGTATGGCTTGTTGATGAGCGCGTAGACCATAAAGATAGGGATCGAATGCTTCTTCGGCTTCTCCGGCTCGTAACGGTAGAGCTTCGCCTTGTTCTTCGTCCAGACCGTAACCTTCGGGGTCTGGCCGGTCTCGGCCCGGGCGCCATCCAGCATGATCCGGGTGCCACGGGCGTACTTGTCCAGCTTATCCGCGACCTCCGGGGGTACCGTACTCTTATCCACTGTCTAACCCTTCTCCAGCGCTGCGAGGATGCGGTCCATCTTGCCTTCCAACCCGTCCATGCGCTCCTGCAAGCTACGCACCGACTCGGCGGTGGCGGGCTCGGAGCCGCCGTAGACGAACTCGCCGAATGCCTCCTCGATCCGATCGAGCTTGTTCTCGACCCCCACGACGAGCTTCGCCACCCCCGCCAGGTCGGAGCGGCTCGGAATCTGCATGTTTTTTAGGTTCTGTTCGGAGGCATGCCGGAGCTCCCGGTAAGAACGGGCAAAGTTCTCCTGAAGGTGCGCGTTCGACTCCAGGACCTCCCGCTTTTTCAGAAGATCGTCGGCGACCCCCGCCCACCTCTCGCTCGTCTCGCCGTACCACCGCAGAAAGAACTCGACGGGGTCCTCCGAAAGATCCCCCCTGGAAGCCGTCTCCTTGCGCATGCTCTCCGCCATCTGCTCCCACAACGATCCGAGGCTACCAGCGTAACCGTCCTTGCCGGACCCTCCTCCGAGACCCTTGGCCGTCCCCGCGAACCACCGTCTCCACAACTCCTCGATCTCGCCCGCCCCCATGGAGGCCCTCGCCTCGCCCTGTACGGTCTCGCCCCACGCCTCGAACCAACGCCGGTAGAGCCCGTACGGGTCGGCGTACTTCTTTTCCTCCCCGGCCGCCGACCCCTCCGCGCTCCCGGTCTCGAAACCGTTCGTCAACTTCGCCTCCTTGCTTCGCTTCGGCCGTACAACGACCCCCGCGCCCTCAGAACCTGACAGACACCGAAACATGCCTCAGAATTATCCCCGTGCTACCTCGCGATTAGTCCTGCCATCCTCCATACGAAGGCTCGATGAGGTCCATAGAGGGCCACCCCCCGCAAAAGGCATATATCCATTCATACTGGATAACGTATGCTTGTTTAAGCTTACCTATCCCCATCCTCTCCGCTGGCCCTATTCCCCTATAACGCTACAAGCGTGAAAGATCTTACTACGACTCCACCGTGTACAGCTGGTCTGAAACCCGAGAGAAGCTCTAGAAAAGCCCCAAATGCGACCTGAAAACATATTCACACCAGATCTTGACAATGACGAACATAGGTGTAAACTGCATCTACTGTGAACGAGCAGGAGGGGTGGAAGAAGGGGAGTACAAAGCATAAATTTTCCCGTGGATGGTTTAGAGTTTGTAGCAAGCGGGAAGGTTTATGGGGAAACGCAACATTAAGTAACATGACACGCTAACCTTGAGAAGGGAACAAATTATGGAGCAGCAGCAGCAGAACGTTAACCAGGCAGCTCAGGAGTGGACGGACGCCGTCAAGAACTCCTTCCAGACGTTGGCCGACAGGACGGTGAACCTGCAGGAGAGCAACCTCAGGCTCACGCAGAACTTCTTCCAGCAGTTTGTGCAGCAGCTTCAGAGCCAGACGCAGGGCAACCAGCAGGTCACG
>JADDPY010000032.1 GCA_016781635.1 Rubrobacter sp. | reverse complement strand
AGAAGGCGGCCGCTTTTTTCAGTATCTCCCGCTCCTGCTGCAGGATGCGGTTCTCTCGACGGAGCCTGCTCAGCTCCTCGCGCTCATCGGTAGTGAGCCCCTGCCGCTCGCCCGAGTCTATCTCCGACTGCTTGATCCAGTGCCTCAGGCTCTCGAACGACACACCCAGCTCCCGCGCTATCTGCGCCACCGGCTTGCCGCTACTCTCGACTAGCCGCACCGCCTCTCCCTTGAACTCCGACGGATACGGCGCTTTCGTCTTCCCCATCCCGTAGACCCCTTTCTCCCGTAATATACACAGTCTCTAGGTGTCCACTAAACCACGTTAAGTCCACACGACGCTGTCGACCCCACCGGGCGTCCAGGCTAGCGGCGAGGTGCCCAGCGCCCGAATGCTCGATAACAGACTACTCTTCGTTCGCCCCTGCGGCGCGGTTGCCGGAGGAACCTTGCACGGCTTGGTAACTCCCCCGGCGTGGTAGAATCGGCAACAGAGGTCGCGCGGTACCCGGACTATACAGGGGAAGCTGCGATCATCAATCCCGCTGGACCGTCGGGGAGGCGCAATTGTCGGTGCTGGCCAGAAACAACGTCACCGTGCTGGGGGACGGCGAGACGACTATGCTCTTCGCCCACGGCTACGGCTGCGACCAGAACATGTGGCGTCTGATCACCCCCGCCTTCGTCGATACGCATCGGATTGTGCTGTTCGACCACGTCGGCTCGGGACGGTCCGACATCACCGCCTACGATCGCGCGAAGTACAGCAGTCTCCAGGGATACGCCGACGACATCCTGGAGATCTGCGACGCGCTCTCTATCACCCATGGCGTGTTCGTCGGTCACTCGGTGAGCGCGATGATCGGCATCTTGGCGGCGATCAAGGAGCCGGAGCGCTTCGACAGGCTCGTCCTCATTGGGCCCTCCCCTCGCTACATCGATGATGGCGACTACGTGGGCGGCTTCACCGAGGACGACATCAGGGAGATGCTGGAGTTCCAGGACAGCAACTACCTCGGCTGGTCCAGTGCCCTCGCGCCGGTGATCATGGCCAACGAGGACCGGCCGGAGCTGTCCGCAGAGCTCACCAATAGCTTCTGCCGCACCAACCCGGAGATCGCCAAGCAGTTCGCCGCCGTCACCTTCTTGTCGGACAATCGCGCCGATCTTCCAAAGCTGCAGGCACGTGCGCTCGTCCTGCAGTGCCAGCGGGACGCCATCGCGCCGATCGCGGTCGGCGAGTACGTCGACGAGCACCTCCGAGACAGTCAACTGGTCATCCTCGACGCCACCGGACACTGCCCCCACCTGAGCGCGCCCGAGGAGACCATCGCCGCGATGAGGGCTTTTCTCATGGGGTGATCGCAACATTCAGAGAGGCGGGATAAGAGCGCTGAACGACGACCTACTCAGGGAGACATTGCAGGACCTGTACGAGCAGGCGCCCTGTGGGTTCATCTTCACGCTCCCCGACGGCTCGTTCACGCGCGTAAACCAGACGTTCCTCGATCTTACTGGTTATGAGCGTCATGATCTGGTCCCTGGTGCCCGCTTTCAGGACCTGCTGACTGTGCCCAGCAAGGTTTTCTACGAGAACCAGTACGCGCCGCTGCTGCGGATGCAGGGGGCAGTCAAGGAGGTCGCCTTCGATCTCCGGTGCAAAGGTCGGCCCCCACTGCCGGTGTTGATGAACTCGGTCCAGCGGCTGGACGAAGGGGGTAAGCCGCTCCTGGTTGCTTCCGCCATTTTCGATGCCAGGGACCGCAGACAGTACGAGCGCGAGTTGCTGGCGGAGCGCAGGAAGGCAGAGCAACTGGCCGCTATCGTCGCATTCTCCAGCGACGCTATCCTGAGCGCCTCGCCGGACGGAGACATTCGCAGCTTCAATCGCGGCGCCGAGCGGTTGTTCGGGTACTCCGGTGGCGAGATCATCGGCCGCAGCCTCCGGGATCTGCTCGCGCCTGCCGGCGGTGAAGCCGGGTGGGACAGGCTGATGCAGGAGTTGCGGGCCGGTCGAGCGGTGGTCGAGGATATGGACGGCACATGTAAGGATGGCGACATCATCGAAGTTTCCACGGCGCTGACGCCGGTGCCGGGGCAGCTGAGAGAGGTGAGCGGGATATCTGCGGTGGTCCGCGACATCAGCGGTCGGAGGGAGGCCGAGCGACTGCAGCAGGAGTTCCTGGCGATGGCGAGCCACGAGCTGCGACATCCGGTCACGGCGATCAAGGGGTACGCGCAGCTGATGCTCCGTCGCGATATCTACACCGAGCGCAGTGTGGAAACGATCCTCGAACAAGCGGAACGGCTTGAGCGGCTCATCGACGACCTGATGATGGCGGCGCAGATAGAGGCACGCCGCCTCGACCTGCGTCTGGTCGAGACTGACCTGGTCGCTGAGGCGCGCGCCGCCGTTCAGCAGATTCTCTCCACGGATCGACCGATCCACCTCGAGGCAGTGGACGAACCCGTACCTGTGCTGGTCGACCAGCAGCGATTCGGTCAGGTGCTCACTAATCTACTGTCCAACGCGGCGAAATACTCGCCGGCTGGCAGCGAGATATGGGTGCGCGTCGCTCGCGGCGATGGCGAGGCGAGCATCGAAGTCAGCGACCGCGGGGCCGGGATCCCGGCGGATGCGCTGCCCCACCTGTTCAGCCGCTTCTTCCGCGTCGAGGCCACCTCGGGGGGAGCCAAGGGTCTCGGCCTCGGGCTGTATATCTCTCGTCAGCTCGTGGAGGCGCACGGTGGACGGATCGGCGTCGAGTCCGAGCCCGGCGTGGGCAGTACATTCACGGTCAGACTCCCGCTCAGGGGTAGCTGACGACTCCTCTGTGTTCAGCCTTTGTCTCATCACGTGGCTAATTCCACTTGTCGTGTGCGCTGTCTCAGACTCGTGCCTTCCCTGAACTACGACCGTGCAGGAGCCAGGTCAACTCCAGAGATTGAGTGCTTGGACGGTAGAGGGAGCACTGAAGAGATCGCATACCACTCAAGGTATGTGAAGGTGGAGGTTCTAGCCGCGTCGGCTCCATCCCTCCCCGGAGCAGAGTCCGCACGAGCACTCATTCATATAGCAACTCCGCCTTCACGATCGAGTGGGAGGCGATCCTTGAACGAGAGCTGTCGAGGCGTGCTCGCACCAGGCACAAGCACCAGGGCCAGCTACAAGAGTGCCCGCCGCTGGCAAACGCTCGCCCATACGTCCCCCCTGCGGATCCCTCGATGCGACCGTCGCGGCTCGATGTATTGTTCAGCCATCAGAAAATAGGTCAGCCACGAACAGCTGCGCAATGACGAGCGGAACGCGGCCCCTACCATCCTTGCGCCCCGGCCACACCAACGGCCCGCTCCACCAGGCTCCCCCCGCTGGTACCCGCCCTTCTGCGTTGCTGACTACTGCAGCGTGGGGCGCGGCGACTCTCGCTCTGGCGGGGGATCGCGGGTCCGCTGCTACTCGGAGCGCGAGCCATTGCTGCGCCCCCGACGGCGCCCTGTAATAATATTGCTCTCGTGAGGGCTTGTCCACCGGCGCGCAACTGCCCGGAAGTCTCCGGCCCGGTCATGCCCTGGGATCGGCGGCGTGCCTCACGCAGGTTGGCCCAGGGTGAGCACGCGCTCGTACACGCCCGAGGTGGCCTCGACGCCCAACGCCCACAGCTTCCCCATGGCGGTCGTGCGCGGATCGGCGCGCATAGCCCGGATGTCCTCCAGGCTGCGCCAGGGACCGAAGGAAGGGTCATGTATACTACCGGCCAGCCGGGATCGGCCGGTGCGAATCATCTGGGAGGAGGTTTCTCACATGCCAGCCAT
>JADDPY010000125.1 GCA_016781635.1 Rubrobacter sp. | reverse complement strand
GCGACGGCTCCACAGTGGCGACCTGGCTGCAGGAGCGGGGCTACAGGACCGCCTTCTTCGGCAAGTACCTCAACGCCTACTACGGCGACGACTACGTGCCGCCCGGCTGGGGCGAATGGTACGCCGTGTCGGGCAACTTCCTGAGCAACGACCTGAGCGAGAACGGGGCCGTTATCCGATACGACCCCGATCGCTACCACCTCGACGACGTCCTCTCGGAGAAGGCCACGGACTACATAGAGCGCACGGCCGGCGCCGACCCCCCCTTCTTCACCACCGACAGACCCTTCCTCATGTGGGTCGGCACCAAGGCCCCCCACCAGCCCGCCACCCCAGCCCCCCGCCACGAAGACGACTTCTCCGATGTTACGCTGCCGCGGGGACCCTCCTTCGACGAGAGGTACGTCTCCGACAAGCCGAGGTGGGTGGCAGACAACCCGCCCTTGAGCGCGGAGCAGAAGAGCTACATGGAGGAGCTTTACCGCAAGAGGTTGCAGTCCATGCTGGCAGTGGACGACATGATAGGCGAGCTCTTGGAGTCGCTCGAAGAGAGCGGGGAGCTTGACGATACCTACATCTTCTTCACCTCGGATAACGGCTTCCACCTGGGCCAGCACCGGCTGGGGGCGGGCAAGTGGACGGCCTACGAGGAGGACATAAGGGTCCCGCTGGTCGTGCGGGGTCCTGGGGTGCCCGAGGGGGAGAGGCTCCCGCACATGGTGCTCAACAACGACCTGGCGCCGACCTTTGCCGAGCTGGCCGGGGCGAAGACGCCCTCGTTCGTCGACGGCCGCTCGCTGGTGCCGCTTTTGGACGGGGAGCCCACCCCCCTCCAGGACTGGCGACAACGGTTCCTCATAGAGGCCGTGGCGGAGAGGGGTGGCGTCCCCCGCCCTCCATTTATCGACGAGAGCGAGGTGGCGCCGCTGGTCAGCGGCGACCCGCTGCCTGAGGACTGGCGGCGGACCTCCGCCGCCAGGGCCGAGTCTAGCGAAGATTGGGGCAGACCCTGGTTCAAAGCGCTAAGGACGGAGAGATACCTCTACGTCTACTACAAGACCGGCGAGCACGAGCTCTACGACCTCGGAAGGGACCCGCACCAGTCGCACAACTTCTATGAAAACGCCCCCGAACATCTGGTGCGGCGCCTAGACTCGCAGCTCGACTTGCTGCGCCAGTGCGAGGCGCAAGGCTGTCGCGCCGCAGAAGGCGGCGGGTAGATGAGGGGTACCTCGTGAGAAACGCCGTGACTAGACGGCAATTCTTGAAGGCTGCCGGGGCCGGGACGGCGGGCGTTGCCCTCTTCGGAGGCGCGTCCGTGGTGGGCTCCCGGCAAGGCTCGTATCTTCCCAAGGGAGGGGCAAAGATGAACGTCGTCCTGGTGAACCTCGACAGCCTGAGGAGGGACCACGTGGGCGCATACGGTAACGCTTGGATCGAGACCCCGAACCTCGACACCCTGGCAAAAGAATCCTTGCGCTTCACCCGTCCCTACCCGGAGTCGATCCCCACGATCTGCGCCCGGCGCTCCGTTTACACTGGGATAAGAACCTGGCCCTTTCGGGGCTGGATCCTCCAGAAGGGGGAGACCTTCTTCCCCGCTGGCTGGCAGCGCATGCCGAAGAATCAGACGAGCATAACGGAGGTGCTCGCGGAGAACGGCTACGACACAGCCCTCATCACGGACACCTATCACCGGCTCAAGCCGTCGATGAACTTCCATCGGGGCTACGACGTATTCGACTACCTCAGGGGCCAAGAACGCGACCGATACAAGGCCATGAAGACCATCCCAGAGGAGGAGGTGAACCGTTATACGGTCTCGGGTTACTGGTCCTACGTTGGGAGGACGTGGACCTGGAGGCCGGGACGCTGCGCGTGCAGCGGTCGCTCTCCCACACGAAAGACGGCCCTGTCTTCGCGCCGCCCAAGAGCGCCAAGAGCCGCAGACGCATCAAGCTCACCCGCTCGACCATCGAGGCCCTCAAGCGACACAGCAAGGCCCAGAACGCCCGCAGGCTAAGGCAGGGTACCCTGTGGGAAGCCGGGGACCTCGTCTTCCCCAACGGCACCGGCGGAGCGATGCGGCCATGGACGGCCATGGACCCTTACCGGAGGTGCGTACGTCAGGCTCCTGAAGAAAGCGGGTATCTCGCAGAAGGTCCGCTTCCACGACATCCGGCACACGTGCGCTACCCTGCTACTGCTCCGAGGCGCGCATCCCAGGCTGGTCCAAGAACCGCTCGGGCACGCCAGCATCTCCATCACCATGGACACCTACAGCCACGTCCCGCCCGGCATGGACGACGGCCTCGCGGACATGATGGAAGAGGCGCTCAGGTAGCGCTTTCGTACGGTTGCAGTAAAGAGCCCCCGTAACGTAACCGGGGGCTTTACCATTTTTCCCGAATTTGCAGGTATTTCGATAGTAGGGGCGGTGGGATTCGAACCCACACTGGAAGGATTTTAAGTCCTCTGCCTCTGCCGTTGGGCTACGCCCCCGGGTTGGATCTGGAGTATAGCAGCTAGGCTTTTTGCACCCCCAGGGTACGGCAGGCGTCCTCGGGGTACGATCTCTGGAGGCCAGCCATCGTGGCATTATGATGAGCCGCCGTACTCCGGTGTCCCCTGCAGAAATTTCAGCCCACGTCGATCAAAACCGCATCTCCCTTACCCTAGACTGTCGGTGCATCGACGAGAAACATCTCAGGAGGGAAGCCCCATGACGGCAGCGAGAGATAGAGGAACGCGAGCGGGTAAGGAGCTCGATCGCATAGTCAACTTCAGCGACGGCGTCTTTGCCATCGTCATCACGTTGCTTATCCTGACCATCCAGGTTCCCGATATACCTGCCGCCTCTGCCGCCCAGGAGCTTCCTGGCCGCCTACTCGAACTGGCGCCGAAATTCTTGAGCTACGTGATCAGCTTCCTGGTCGTGGCCGTCTACTGGATGGCCCACCACAGGGTCTTTAGGCCTATGAGAGGCTGCGACAGGACGCTGCTGTGGCTGAACTTCTTGTTCTTGATGACCATCTCCTTCTTGCCGTTCCCGACCTCGCTGTTGGGCGAGTACGGGGACCAGCAACTTCCGGTCGTGATCTACGCCGCCAACTTCTCGGTGGCCAGCCTGCTGCTGGCCACGATCTCTTGGTACGCCACGAACGGGCATCGCCTGACGGACCCCGAGCAGGACGAGAGGGAGGCGAAGCTTCACCTTATCCAGGGGTTGGCGGTGCCGGCGGTGTTCCTGATCTCCATAGCCATCTCCTTCTTCAGCGTAAACGCGGCGATGTACTCCTGGCTCCTCTTGTTGATCACCGATCCCCTCCTCAGACGGATTCGATCTCGCTAAGTATCTCGCCGGTCACGAAGGATGTTCTCCGCCCAGAGCCCTCACCACGTGAACGGACCAGCCCTTGGGCGTCGGACGAGAGCAACGGCGGGATGATCCCCTGCCGTTGGGCCCGGTCCCGTGTCGGATCTGCAGCATAGAAGCTAGGTTTGCCGTTCTTCCAGGGTACAGCAGGCGCCCTCGGGGTAAGGTCGCTGGAGGCGCTCCAGGGTCCACTCTGCGACCGGGTTGGGGATGGCGTCGGCGAGGTGCAGCGCGGTAAAGGCGTGGAGGCACTTGACGCTGCCGCTGGCGCGAACGCCGGCGACGCGGGTGCCGTAGAGCGAGCGGTGCTCGGTGTGGGTCTGCTCTACCACCCCCTCGCCGACAGATTCTCCGGCCTCGCGGACGCCGCCGGTCGACTCGACGCGCGAGATCGCGGCGACCAGGCTCGGGCACGTGACCCAGAAGCT
>JADDPY010000405.1 GCA_016781635.1 Rubrobacter sp. | reverse complement strand
GACTTGGGGATGGCGGTGTCCTTTTTTGCGCCCCACGTCTGGTACTGGGGAGACAGGCACCGCGAACTCTTTCTCGGTCCTGAACGGGCCGCGCGCATGGACCCCCTGGCGTCGGCGCTGCGCAGGGGGATCCGGTTCGGACTGCACAACGACAGCCCGGTCACCCCGACAAGCCCGCTGCTCTCGATCGGCACCGCCGTGAGTCGCATGACCAGCGGTGGCTGGGTACTGGGAATAGAGCAGGCGATCCCGGTGGATCGGGCGTTGCGGTCAATGACGCTCGACAGCGCCTACCTCGCGTTCGAGGAGAACCTCAAGGGAACGCTGGTGGAGGGCAAGCTCGGAGATGCCGTGGTGCTGGAGGGCGACCCCTACAAGGTGGCGCCGGAGGCGATCAAGGACATCCCCGTAGCCATGACCATCGTCGGTGGAAAGGTCGTGCACGTTGCTGAGTAATCGGGCGCGTATCGCGGTTGGCATCATTCCGGCAAGCCCCAGGACACCTTGCCCGGCAGGTCACCCCGCCAACCCGTTGCCCGTGAGAAAAGTCCTTCGGAAGATCCATTGTGGAGGCGAGAGGATGGTTCGTTCACCAAACGGTCCTACGCCTCCCACGCGGGGGGATGGGAGTCCGTATGCTGTCTAAACTCGAGACCGTAAGCTGAGAGCGAAGGATAATCAGGGAGCGGGTACTGGGCCTGGATCGCCGGATCGTCCTAGTCGATGGTCAGGACAGAAGGGTGATCGAGGCCGCCAGGTACCTGCAGAACAGCGGCTCCGTACGTCCGGTGCTTCTTGGAGACAGTAGAGAGATCCTGGGGCATCTCAAGACAGGCAGGCTCACCGACGTGCCCGAGATTATCGATCCGAGAAAGAGCGATCTGGTAGCAGGTTTTGCGGAGCTTTATCGAGATAAGATGGAGCGAAGGGGTAAGCCCGCGCCGCGAGGGTCCGCGTTGATCGAGCGGATGAGGTCCCCATCTTACTTCGCCGCGATGTTGCTCGAGCTCGGCGAGGCAGACGGGTTGCTGGGAGGATCCTCTCTACCGACCGCGGCCATCCTGAGGGCGGCCCTGGAGGTCGTCGGGTTGGCCGAAGACTCGGATATTGTCTCGGGGAACTTCGGCATGTTCCTGCCGAGTGCTCTGCCATCGGGACAGAAGAACCTAGTGTTCGCTGACTGCGCGGTCGTGCCAAACCCCGACTCCGAGCAGTTGGCCGCGATCGCCATCAACGCCATGAAAGTCTCCAGGAAGGTTCTGGGCCTGGACCCGAAGGTCGCCTTCCTGTCTTTCTCCACCAACGGCAGCGCCGATCATCCCATGGTCGATAAGGTGATCCGCGCCAAAGACCTGTTTAGGGCGAGACGGCCGGATGCGGTGATCGATGGGGAGGTTCAAGTAGATGCAGCCTTGATCCCTGAAGTGGCCGTCAGGAAGGCCCCCGACCTCGAGATAGGCGGCGGAGTCAACACCCTGATCTTCCCGGATCTAAACGCGGGGAACATCGCTTACAAGCTGGTCGAGCGGCTGGCCGGAGCAACGGCCCTCGGCGTGATACTCGAGGGCTTCCGCAGACCGGTCAACGACCTTTCCCGAGGCTGTTCCACCCAAGACGTGATCGACATGACCTGCGTGACCGCGCTGCAGAAGGAAGAAGGGTAAGAGACATTGCGAACGAACGCTTACCCGCTGCGTGGCCCAAAAAGCGCCCGTCGACGAGAGACGATGCCATGCGCGGGCGATCATCGGGGCATGCAGACCCCTCCAAGCATAAGGGATGTCTATCGAGTGCTTCAAAGAATCTATTATTGTAACTATCGACTCAAGCAGAGCCTTGCTCCATGATTATCGGAAGGGTCGAGACAGGGGAGGCAGTAGCGTGGCCAAGCTTAACGAGGAGATGGAGAGACTTGGTGGAGAGAACGTAGGTCAGGAGGTCTCTCCTGCTAAAGTAGCCCTGGCGAGTTCCATAGGTGCCACCATCGAGTGGTACGACTTCTTCATCTATGGCACGGCGGCCGGTCTGATCTTCAACCAACTGTTCTTCACGAACCTGACCCCGGCCGTTGGGACTATCGTGGCTTTTGCCACGTTCGCGGTTGGCTACTTGTCCCGGCCTGTTGGTAGCGTCATCTTCGGCCATTACGGGGACAAGATCGGCCGCAAGACCATGCTGATTCTTACGCTCTTCATAATGGGAGTTGCGACTTTCGCCATCGGGCTCTTACCGACGTACGGTGCCATCGGGATCTGGGCGCCGATTTTGCTGGTTACGATGCGCGTTCTTCAGGGAATAGCCGTCGGGGGAGAGTATGGCGGGGCGGTGCTCATGGCGGTCGAGTACGCTCCTGAGGGCCGACGAGGTTTTTACGGTAGTTGGCCTCAAGTTGGGGTGCCAGCCGGACTCTTGCTTGCTTCGGGCATGTTTGGCCTGCTCTCGTTGTTGCCCGAAGAGCAGTTCCTCTCCTGGGGATGGCGGGTGGCTTTCTTGGCAAGCATCGCTCTAGTCGTAATCGGGATGTACATCAGGTTGCAGATCCTGGAAACCCCTGCCTTTACCCGGGTCAGAGAGGCCCAGGAAGAAGCGCAGGTACCTTTCATAGAGTTGTTGAAGACCCAGCCCAAGGAACTGGTTCTCGGCATGGGTGTGCGTTGGGTCGAAGGTTTGGCTTTCAATGCTTATGGGGTGTTTGCGGTTTCCTACATAGTCAACGAGCTAGGGGTGCCGCAGCTTACCGCCCTGATCGGGGTGACTATCGCTGCCGCCTTCGGGGTGGTTCTGATCCCGGTTTACGGAGGGCTCTCCGATCGTTTCGGCAGAAAATTAGTGTACGGCGTGGGCGCTGTACTTTTCGGGTTTTTCGCCGTCCCTTCCTTCTTGTTGATCGACACCGGGCAGACGCTACTGATGTGGCTAGGCATCGTGGTGTCACTCGGCATCATATACCCCGCGATCTACGCTCCCCTGGCCGCATTCTGGTCCGAGCTGTTCGACACTCGGGTTCGTTACACCGGTGTTGGGGCCGTCTACCAGTTCTCTGGGGTATTCGCGAGTGGGCTGACGCCGGTCATCGCAGCCTCGCTGGTTGCCTACGCAGGAGGCTCGCCGTGGTTATTCGTCGGGTACATGATCGTGGTCACCCTCATAAGCCTCGCGGCGCTTGCCATGTCACCGGAGACATTTCGCAGGGACATCAACCCGACAATGACCGAAGAACGGGAACCCGAGTCGGTCCTGGAAAGCTAAAGAGAGGATCCGCTTATGTCGGAAAGTATAGTCGCGCCTTCGGGACGCGAGAGGGCCTTCAAGCTAGAAGCCACGCCCATAACGTTCGGCCCCGGATCCGCGGAAGAAGCGGGATGGGAGATGAAGCGCCTGGGCGCCACGCGCGTGATGATAGCTTCGGATCCCGGCGTGGTTCGGGCAGGGATCGCGGACAGAATTCGTGGGATAATCGAATCCGAAGGCATCGAGTGCGAGGTTTTCGATCGGGTCAAGGTGGAGCCTTCTCTGGCGTCCTTTCAAGAGGCCGCTGACTTCGCCAGGGAGGGCAGCTTCGACGGGTTCGTCGGCGTCGGTGGAGGATCCACCCTGGATACCATAAAGGTTGCAAACCTCGTCGCTACGCACCCCGCACCCGTTATGGACTACATCTTCCCGCCCGTGGGCGGGGGGCGTAAGCCGCCGTCGCCACTCAAGCCGCTCCTGGCGATTCCGACCACGGCGGGGACCGGCTCCGAGGCGACCTCGATCGCCGTGCTCGACCTTCCCGAGTTGCAGACCAAGGCGGCCATCTCTCACCGTTTCCTGCGTCCGAACCACGGCATAGTGGATCCCTTGCTTACGCTATCCATGCCGT
>JADDPY010000308.1 GCA_016781635.1 Rubrobacter sp. | reverse complement strand
TCGTCGGGCTCAAGCCGACCTACGGGCGTGTCTCGCGCTTCGGGCTCATCGCCTTCGCCTCCTCGCTCGACCAGATCGGCCCAATGACGCGCAACGTCCGCGACTCGGCGCTCCTGCTCCAGGCCATCGCCGGCCACGACCCGAAGGACTCAACGTCCGCCAATGTCGAGGTCCCGGACTACCTCTCCGGGCTCGAGGGTGGTGTCTCGGGCTTGCGCGTCGGGGTCGTCACGGAGCTTATGGGAGAGGGGATCGACTCGGGCGTGCGCGAGGTAGTCGAGAAGACGGTCAAGGGCCTGGAGGGGGCCGGGGCCGAGGTGGGGGATGTCAGCCTGCCGCACTCCAGGTACGGACTGCCCGCCTACTACATCGTGGCTCCGGCCGAGGTGTCATCAAACCTCGCCCGGTTCGACGGGGTGCGCTACGGGCTGAGGATCCCGGCCGAGGGCGTGCATGAGATGTATCGGCGGACGCGGGAGGAAGGCTTCGGGGACGAGGTGAAGCGCAGGATCATGCTCGGCACCTACGCCCTCTCATCCGGCTACTACGACGCCTACTACGCCCAGGCCCAGAAGGTCCGCACGAAGATCATCGAGGACTTCCGAACGGCCTTCTCGCGCTACGACGTCCTCGTCTCCCCGACCTCGCCCTCCGTCGCGTTCGGCATAGGCTCGAAGACCGGCGATCCTCTGGCGATGTACGCCCAGGACATCTGCGCCGTCCCCGTTAGCCTCGCCGGCCTCCCCGCCATAAGCGTCCCCGGCGGCCTCTCTGAAGGCCTACCCGTCGGCGTCCAGCTCGTGAGTGACCACTTCACGGAGCCGATGCTCCTTCGTGCCGCCCGCACGGTGGAGCAGGTCGCGGACTTCGAGTTCGCGCTCAAGCCGTAGTACCCGCTCTCCCTCTCGTGAAATACGAGGGGGAGGGGCCTGTTACCGTAAGACTTTCTGGTTCCGAGATGATGCTCCGCGTAGAGCAGTGCGCGAGACACGTTCCCGGCGCAGCCTCCTCAAGCTCTCGGCGAGCGAGGCATCGCGGAGCCTGCCCGGCTCCCCCCCGGATGCGGGATCGGTCAGCGTCCCGATTGCTGCGTACTCCTCGTGCTCCCGGGCGCAACGCTCGCAGAAGGGAACGCCCGAGATCTCTGTCGCCGCGGGCCGTCCGCACGGATCGTCAGTCTCGCTCCTCACCCAGCAAACCCTCGGTTCTTGCCGGCTGAACAAACCCATAACGGCCTCCTCGTTCCAATATTTTCCCTTCCTGATAGTTTGTCACGAGAGCAACAACATTCTCTTAACGGCCAATTAGGGTTTCGTGAAGAAGTGTTGAGCGTTGTAACCGGACGCAATACGGGGACCAGGATCGCGAGTTCCGCCTAGGGCCTGGGAGGTATACGGGACAAATGGGTAAACAATCAGAATGAACTCGCAAAGTTACTACGCAGATCTCGGGGACGTGCGGCTGCACTACGTGGAGGCGGGGGAGGGACCGCTCGTCGTGTTGTTGCACGGATTTCCGCAAACCCACCACATGTGGCGTTTTCAAATACCGGCGCTAGTCGAGGCCGGTTTCCGCGTCGTGGCCCCGGACATGCGCGGCTACAACCTTTCGGATAAGCCGGACGGGGTCGAGAAGTACCGCGTTCATAAGCTCGCGCGCGACGTGGAGCACCTGATCCTTCACCTCGGTGAAGAGAAAGCCGCCGTGGTCGGACACGATTGGGGCGCCATCGTCGCGTGGTTTGTCGCGATGCAATATCCGGAGCGCGTGGAGAAGCTCGGTATCCTCAACGTCCCGCACCCGGCCCGCTTCTTCTTCGACGGCTTCACGATGCCCAAGCAGCTTCTCAAGAGCTCGTACATGTTTTTCTTTCAACTCCCACGCCTCCCCGAGAAGGCCGTGAGCGCGAACGATTTCGCCGCCTTGCGCGCAGGATTTCGCACGAACACGGTGCGACCGGAGGCCATCTCCGAGGAGGATGCCGAGCATTACGTAGAGGCGATTTCGCGGCCGGGCGCGCTTACCGCCACCATCAACTACTACCGCGCGCTCTTTCGTTACCCCTTTGATATGCAGGCGCTGCTGAAGAAGATAGAAACGCCGACGCTCGTGATCTGGGGCGAGCAGGACGTATTCTTGAGTTCGGAGCTTGCCGAGCCGCGCCCGCTCTGGGTACCGAAACTCCGCGTCGAGCGCCTCCCGGACGCGAGCCATTTCGTCGCGGAGGATCGCCCCGACAGGGTCAACGCTCTCCTGCTGGAGCTACTGCGCGAGCCTTAGGAACCCCTAATCGCAACGACACGATCGACTGCGTTCTCAGAACCTTCCGGCGAGAACGCCGGGCAGAGAAAGGCCGATCTCCGACGGCCTACTCGCTGACGGTGTTGCCGCCGGTCTGCTTGGCGCGGTAGAGGGCCCGGTCGGCGGCGCGGGTGAGGTCTTCCGTGGCAGGGCCGGACGAGGGGTAGGCGGCGACGCCCAGGGAGAGCGTCGGATCGAAGGTCACGCCCTCGCGCTCGAAGGCGCGACCTTCGACGGTGCGTCGGATAAGCTCTGCCATTTCGACGGCGGCCGCGTTGCCCTCCCCGGGTAGGATGACCTGGTACTCGTCGCCGCCGAAGCGGGTTGCGCGCCGGTTCTCGTCCTGAAAAGAGCCGATGATACGTCCGATCTCACCGACCGCGAACTCGCCGACGAGGTGGCCGTGCTCGTCGTTGATCTCCTTGAGGTTGTCCACGTCGGCCATGATGACGCCGAGCGGCTCCTCTCGCGCTCGCGCCGCCTCCAGGGCCCTCTCGAACTCCTCGTCAAAGCGCGGCTTGGCGAGGAGCCCGGTGAGGTGGTCTTCGTTGAGCGCCTGGTAGAGGTGCTCGTTTAGCCGCGCCTTCAGCGGGTCGGGCTCGGAGTACTCGACGATGCTCTCGCCGAGGGTGAGCCGGTCACCGTCCCTCAGGGGGCGAGCCGCGATCAACGCCTCGCCGTTGAGCTCCGGTCGACCCGTCGCTGCCAGCGGCTCCACGAAGTAGCGTCCCTTCGGGCCGGCGAAGATCCTGGCCTCCTGAGGACGGACGGACCCGTCTCGTATTATTACCTGCGCCCGAAACGGATCTCCGCCGACGACGACCTCGTCCTCTCCCAGACGGTGGAGGGCACCGAGGTCCCGTCCCCGCAAGACCATGAGGTGCGCGCTGCGCCCCGCGTCCATGCGTCTCTCTCCTTCTTCGAAGCCAACAAATCCAGCAGCGGCCGATGGTAACACGGCCCAAGAAAGAATCGGGTCCGGGTCTGGTGCGGGGGGCGAATGTTAGAATCACCTCCGGGCAGTGAGAGCGAGACAGAGGGTTTTCGGGGTGCAGACACAGGAGAGAAGGACCTACCAGGCGGTTATAGGGCTCGAGTTTCACGTACATCTGGCGACCCTAACGAAGATGTTCTGCTCCTGCCGCGTGACCTACGGCGACGAGCCGAACACGCACACCTGCCCCGTCTGCCTGGGCCATCCGGGGGCGCTTCCGGTCACAAACGAGAAGGCCGTGGAGCTCGGGGTAATGGCGGGGCTAGCGCTCGGCTGCGAGGTCGCCGACAGGTCGGTCTTCGCGCGCAAAAACTACTTTTACCCGGACCTACCGAAGGGGTACCAGATCTCCCAGTTTGACGCCCCGATCTGCACGGGCGGCCACCTCGACGTGCCGCTCGGAGACGAGACCGTCCGTGTCGGCATCACGCGCCTGCACCTTGAGGAGGACGCCGCGAAGAACGTCCACGTCGGCGAGTCCGGCCGGATGCACGGCTCCGTCGGCTCCATGGTGGACTTC
>JADDPY010000605.1:3650-15254 GCA_016781635.1 Rubrobacter sp. | reverse complement strand
AAAAAACTTCACGTCGCGAAGCGCGATATTGCGCCAGGGCCGGGGTTTTGGAGCCGTCTATAGCCGCGCCGTGGAGGATTTGAAGATCCCGCACGGCGCTAGCGTTCCACCCGGTTGATCTTCATCGGCACCGACGGTCTTCGCTCCCGGCGAAGGAGGGGCGGCCTGTAGGTAAGCTGCTCCAAGAGGTCTATGCGGCACCGTACCTGACGAAGAGGTTCGGCAGGAACCCTACGTCATGGGCCAGAGGCAAGGCGACGAACCTTTAGGACGGCGCTCATCCCCGGAAGATCTACCAGGGCTCGGGTTCGCTGCTGCCCTTCGCGACCTTTGTCACCGAGCCGCCCGAGTACTCGTAGGAGAAGACGTACCCGCTCCCGCTAGTCGTCTCCAACCTGTAGGAGTTCGCATTTCCCCCGCCCGGCGTGACGGAGACGTAGACCCTGCCCACCCTGCCGTCTCCCCAGCCCAGGCCGTATGGTGCAACCCCCTCGCGCCACTCGATGCCGGACGAAAGCTCCCTCATGCGCCGGGCACCACAGCCCTCGAACGATCCGCCCGCCGATGCCGCGCACGCTTCCATCTCCGACGATGCCCCGAGGAGGAGCCCCTTGGCCTGGTCGTCGCTGTCCGTCGACGACCGATCCAGCAGAAGGGGCACGGCCATCGCCGAGAGCAGCGATAGGACGAGCAGACCCGCCAGAAGGGCGGGCAGGACACGGCGACTCGCGCGCCCGGGACTTGCTACCTCGCTCCCCGGTCTCTCGTCGTGCCCCCGTTGTACAAACCCGTCGCTCACGTTGGGCAAAGTTTATACGCTGGAGCCGCCGCGGACTGCCGGAGGGCCGTGTCCCCGGAGGAGGTCGCGGGTAGGCTGTCGGAAGGACGCCCCGACCCCCGAGCCGGACCCGACCATAGGAGTGAGCTTTGAATCATGCCACCTGCCGCAACCCCGTCTTCTGCCTGCTGCCCCCCTACGTGCTGCGTGAGATCGCCCGAAACGGCTCCCCCGAGCAGCGGGAGGTAGCGACGCGCGCCCTTGCGAGCGACGGCACCTTCCGTTCGCTGCGCCAGGTCACGACCCCGTCGCGCACCCCACGCATGGGCACGAGCGGGGCGCTTGACCCGGAAGGCCAGAAAAGGCGCACGATCTACGACGTCGGCAACACACAGGATCTACCGGGCAGGGTGGCGCGAGCCGAGGGGCAAGGCCCGAGCGGGGACACCGCGGTGGATGAGGCCTACGACGGCCTGGGCGCCACCTACGACTTCTTCTGGGAGGTGTACCGCCGCGACTCCATCGACGACGATGGGCTGCCGCTCGACGGCCACGTCCACTTCGGCGTGGACTACACCAACGCCTTCTGGGACGGGACGCGCATGGTCTTCGGCGACGGGGACGGCGAGCTCTTCAACCGCTTCACGATCTCGCTGGACGTCATAGGCCACGAGCTCTCCCACGGCGTGACCCAGTACAAATCCGGGCTGAACTACTTCAAGCAGCCAGGCGCGCTGAACGAGCACCTCTCGGACGTCTACGGCTCCCTGGTGAAGCAGTACCTCCTCGGTCAGACCGCGGAGGAGGCGGATTGGACCATCGGGGCGGGCCTCCTCGCAGAAGGGGTGAACGGGGTGGCGCTCCGCTCGATGAAGGAGCCGGGCACGGCCTTCGACGACCCGGTCCTCGGCAAGGACCCCCAGCCCGCTCACATGGACGATTTCGTCAGGACCTTCGAGGACAACGGCGGCGTACACATAAACTCCGGCATCCCCAACCGGGCCTTCTACCTCACCGCCGCGGCGCTGGGGGGGAACGCCTGGGAGGTCGCCGGCAGAATCTGGAACGCCACGGCGATCGATCCCAGGTTGAAGCCCGACACCGGCTTCAGGAGGTTCGCCCGGCTCACCGCGAGAGCCGCGGCCTCCCTCTACGGGCCCGGCGGTCTCGAGGAGCGGGCAGTCCGCGCAGCCTGGGACGGTGTCGGGATACCTGCGGCCTAGGAAGAACGGGAGTCGCCGTGCGCCTCAAGTTTCGGACCGAGGGGGGTTTCGCGTCTTTCCCCGGGCTACGAGCCCCGGTCGAGATCGATACGGGCGAGCTACAGGAGGAGGAGGCCACCGAGCTCGTGCGCTGCGTCGAGGAGGCGCGCTTCTTCCAGAGGCCGGAAGGTCCCGAAGAGCCGCCGCCCGGGTCCGCCGACCTCCGGCTGTACACGGTCGAGGTCGAAGAAGGCGCATGGAGCCACACGGTGCGCGTGTACGAGCCCGTCGGCGATCCGGCCCTCCGGGCGCTCATAGACGCCCTCGACGCGCGGGCGAAGGCGCTCCGACGGGCCCGGCGGAAGCAAGGCTCAGAGGGAGATCGGTAGTAGGACGGCGGGGCGGCAACGTACCCCGGTAACAAGCGTCGCGAGAGGGCTATACAATACCGGCTGATGGGAGGGACGCAGTACATCGGCGGCGAGGGTCCCGGTCAGGGCCGCTACGCGCTCGCGGAAATGGTCGGCCGCGGCGGCTTCGCCACCGTCTGGCGGGCACGTTCCGTCGACGGCAAGAAGGGCTACTTCCGGGGGAGCCGGGAGGTCGCCGTCAAGGTTATCCCCGTCTACAGCTACGGGGAGCGTTCGCGGGCCCTGAGAGAAGGACAGATCGCCGAGGAACTCAAGCACCCGAACATCGTGGAGACCCTGGAGGTCATCCCGGGTGATCTGGAGATCTACCTCATAACCGAGTTCGTGCGGGGGGAGCCCCTCGACGTCGCCGCGAGGCATTATAGGATCGACGACGTAATCGACTCGCTCGTCCAGATCCTCTCGGCGCTGGAGTATGCGCACTCGCGCGGGATCATCCACCGCGACATAAAGCCGCAGAACGTACTCGTGGACGGTCGCGGGCGGGTGAAGCTCACGGATTTCGGGGTCGCTTACCGGGCCGGGGACACGCGCCTGACCCAGGTCGGCTATGCCGTCGGGACCCCGGGCTACATAGCGCCCGAGATCCTGGACGGCGAGAACCCTACCGAGCTAACCGATATCTACGCCGTCGGCGCCACGGCCCGAGCCCTCCTGTCCCGCCAACCGGAGGAGCCGCCGCGGCGCCTCCAGGAGTTCGTGAACCGCGCGACCTCCCCCAACCCGGACCACCGCCCGAAGGGCGCCAGCGCGGCCCTCAAGCTCCTCACCGGACGCCGGGATAGCACCGGCTCCCGGACAAAGATCCTGGACCAGCCCCCGAAGAAGAACGGTCGCTACGCGGGACACCTCTTACGGGCGGTGAACGGGCTCGTGGCCGGTTGGCTCGGTTATCTCGTGGCCGGTCTGCTCTTGAACGACGCCGCTTCCCTGGGCGTAGCGGCGGGGTTCGGGGTGCTCGGCTATCTCCTACCGCGCCTCGGGGCCCTCGGAGTAATCGTGGCCCTCGCCGTGGCCCTGGCGAGGGCCGGCGAGATCTCCTTCGGGCTTGCGGCGCTGCTGCCGGCCGTGGGGGGCCTGTGGGTCGCCGCAAGCTCCGTCAGCGGCGGGATAAGTCGTCTGCCGTTGGGACCGCTGCTCTCTATCCCGCTCGCGGGTCTGGGGCTGGGGGCAGGGCTGCCACTCCTGTTAGGGGCGCTCATGCGTCCGTTGGGGGCCGTCCCGTCGGCGGCGATGGGGGCAGCTTCCCTCGTGGCCTATGACCTGGCCTGGGAGGACGGCGTTCTCCCATATCTCGGTCTCTCCCTGGGGAACCTACCGCTGGGCTTCGGCCCCGCGGAGTTTCTCCGCCAGGGTGAGGCGCTCGTCGGAGCTTATCCCTCGCTCGGGCTCCTGGTCGGGCTGTGGGCGATGATGGCCGGGATCGTCTCGGCGGCGGAGTGGGTGGGCCAGTGGGCCCTGGGGCTCGTCGCGGCGGTGGGCGGCGGGGTCTTAGGGTACGCACTCGCGGTCTCGGAAACGCCGGCGGCACTCTCCGAGGCTATGACTTCCCTCGGCCTCGCGGCTATAATGTACGCGGTGATCAGGTTCCTAAGCTCCAGAGCGGGCGGGTAAGGGTCTCTTTGGGTTTCCTGCGGCAGATAGAGAAGCGGATGGAGTCTCTCGTTGAGGGCATATTCGGTCGTGCCTTCAGGCGGCAGGTGCATCCGGTCGAAATCGCCAAGGGCCTCGCCAAGCAAATGGACGAGGGCAGCATGGTCAGCGTCTCTCGAACCTACGCCCCCAACGATTTCACGGTTCACCTCTCCGAGGCGGACTCCGAGTCCATCCAGGTCTACCAGAGTTCCTTGAGAGACGAGCTCATCCAGTACGCCACCACCCACGCCCAGTCGAAGAACTACCATCTCATGACCCCGCCCAGGGTACGGTTCACGACGGAAGAAACCCTGCGTTTCGGCGAGTTCGGCGTTACCGCCAAGCTCACCGGTGGCGACGGTCCCCGCGAGAGGGGGGCGCCCCAGGACACCTCGGGCCAGACCCGCATCTTCCGCACCGACGACACCTCGGGCGAGGCCAAGGGCGGGGATCAGGGCACGGCCGTGATCTCCCCGGAGGAGGCGAAAAAGCAGGGTCTCGCGCGCGAGACCGTAGAGGTAATCGTAGAGGGCGGCAAGACGTACCCTCTGGAAGGCCGCGGGCCCTGGAGCGTGGGCCGCTCAGATGAGAACGATATCGTCGTCGCCGACCCGAACGTCTCCAGGCGACACGCCAGGCTCGTCCGCTCGGAGAACGGCTTCGTGGTCGAAGATCTGGGCTCGACGAACGGTACCCTCCTCGACGGGGCTCCCATAGACCGCGAGCGCATCGAGAGCGGGGACGAGCTTACCTTCGGTGGGGTCAACGCCCGCTTCGTCCAGCGCGGGGGCGAGGAAGGGGACCGGTCTTCCGACCCCGACTTTTTCGGGAACCTCACCGCGCGCCGTGACCCCAGGGGGCGCTAACCGTGCTCGACCTCCAGGTGCCGCTCCTCGCGGCGAAGGCCTTGCTATTACTGTTGCTCTTCGCCTTTATCTACGCCGTGGTCCGGCGGGGCGTCGGTGACCTGCGCGCCGTCCCCGACGACGAGGTTTTCGTCCCCGGCGTCGAGAACAAAACCCCGAGGCGGCGGGCCCAGGAGAGACCAGCCTCCTATGGATCGAACGGCCGGGAGAGAAGCTCCACCCTCGTGGTCGAGGACTCGGAGGTTCTGGCGCCGGAGACTAAATTTCCCGTGGCCGGTGGTGTCATGGTCATAGGGCGCTCGTCCGGGAGCGACATCGTCCTGAAGAACGACGACTACGCCTCGGGGGAGCACGCGAGGCTTACCCGGCACGGGGGCCTCATGTACGTGGAAGACACGGGCTCCACAAACGGCACCTACGTCAACGAGCGCAAGGCGGTCGGAGCGACGCCGCTTAGGAGCGGAGACAGAGTGAAGGTAGGCTCGACGACCTTCAGGTACTCGGAGTAGGGGGGTAATGGCGCTCTACCTCGACACGTTCGGCTCCACCAACGCCGGGAAGGTCCGTAAGAACAACGAGGACTCCCTCCTCACAGGGGAAGGGCGCGACGAGGCGCTCTTCGCGGTCGCCGACGGGATCGGGGGCTTCGAGGCCGGAGAGGTGGCGAGCCGGATCGCTATAAGCGTTCTGGAGGAACTCGAGCCCGGGGACTCCCTGGAGGAAGCCGTCAGAGAAGCGAACCGTCGCATCCTCGCCGCGGCGCGCGGAGACGAGAAGCTCTCCGGAATGGGCACCACGATCGTGGCGGCGCGTTTCTCCGTCGGTGACAGGGCGGCGAGCACGGGCGCAAGCTCCAGGACGAGCACGGGCGCGAGCGCGGAGATCTCGCACGTCGGCGACTCGAGGGCCTATCTGCTTCGCGGCGGCGAGCTCGCGCCCGTCACCGAGGATCACTCGCTCGTCGCCGAGCTCGTGCGCAGCGGCGACCTCACGCGCGAGCAAGCCTCCGATCATCCGCAGAAGAACCTGATCACGCGGGCCCTAGGCGCCGAGGACCAGGTCCAGGTAGACACGGCGGTCCTGCCGATCGAGCCGGCCGACCGGCTCCTGCTCTGCTCCGACGGCCTCACGGACATGGTCCCGGAGGCAAAGATCGGCGAGCTTCTGCTGGCCGCCTCGAACCCGGAAGACGCCACCCACGCCCTCGTCAAGGCCGCCCTCGACGCCGGTGGCGCGGATAACGTGACCGTCGTGGTCATAGACGTCAAGGGGGCCGAGGAGCGGGCTGGGGAGAGGCCGAGAAGCGACACCCAGGAGATGAGAAACCTTTCCCAGGGGCTGGCAGAGGGCACCGTCCTAGACTCGCCCCGGCGGCCCCGTGGGCGGCGGAGAGCAGGCCGCCATACGCCGGCTGCCAAGGGACGGCCCCGAAACAAGAGGAGTGCACCGGTACGGCTGCTCGCGTGGATCGTGCGGGCGCTGGCGGCGTTGATGGTTCTCGCGGCGCTAGCCTCTCCTTTTTACCTCTGGGGGAGCAGCAGGTACTTTCTGGGTTTCGATTCGGGCGAGGTGGTGATATACCGGGGCCTGCCGGAGGAATACACCCTCGGGTACACGCTCAACGAGGAGTTCCGGCGCACGGACCTCAGGGAGCCCGAGGTCGGGGAGGCGTACCGCGACCCTATCGACACGCATAAGCTCTACTCCTCCAGAGAGGATGCAGAGCGGGTGGTTCGGGACCTGGAGGACCGGGAGACGGAACGAGAGAGACGATAACGGTTTGACCCAGCGAGCAACGATCCCGATGGCAATAGCGCTCCTCATTACCACTTTGGGCTTCGCAACCCTAATATTCGTTCAAGAAGCAAAGAGCCCGCCGCTCATCTACGGAGCGTACTACGCCGGGACGATGGTCGCCCTGTACCTCGGCGTCCGGATCTGGCTGCCGCACGCGGATGCCCTGCTCCTCGCGGTGGTCACGCTGCTCACAGGGGTCGGGCTCGTCATGATTTACCGTCTGACGTTCGACGTGCCGGGGGTGGAGAACCTGGCGACGACGCAGGCCGGCTGGATCCTGGTCGGTAGCGCCGCCCTCGTTCTTACGATGCTGTTCTTCAAAAACTACCATCGTCTCTTCAACTACAAATACCTCCTCGCCGCTGTCGCCGTTGGCCTAATAGCCTCGACGATCTTCTTCGGCTACGAGGTGAACGGGGCACAACTCTGGCTGAGGGTTGGTCCGGTCAACTTCCAGCCCTCCGAGTTCGCCAGGATCGCGCTGATTATCTTCTTCGCAGGTTACCTCGCCGACACGCGAGACCTCCTCGCGGCGACGAGCCGGACGATACTCGGCGTCCAGATCCCGGCGCTCAAGTATTTCGGGCCGGTCGGACTCGTGTGGGCGGCTTCTTTAGGACTCCTCGTCTTCGAGAAAGATCTCGGGAGCAGCCTGCTCTTCTTCGCCGTGCCGCTCCTCATGCTCTACGTCGCGACGGGCCGCATAGCCTACGTGATACTCGGTACCCTGCTCTTCTCCGTTGGAGCGTTCGCTACCTATCTCCTCTTCGACCACGTACAGGTTCGCGTCTCGGCCTGGCTTGATCCCTGGTCTCAGCCGGACACGGGCGGGTTCCAGATTATCCAAAGCCTCTTCTCGATCGCGGATGGTGGTATCACAGGGACGGGTATCGGCGAAGGTTTCTCGCAGGCTATCCCCGAGGTCGAGACGGACTTTATCTTCTCGGCTATCGCGAGTGAACTCGGGCTGCTGGGCTCGACGGCGCTCCTTCTGGCCTTCCTCGTCTTCGTGTACCGGGGGATAAAGATTTCGTTGCTCGCCGCCGACGACGCCTCGAAGCTCCTCGCCTTCGGCCTCACCGCCATGTTCGCCCTGCAGACCCTCATCATCGTTGGCGGGGTGACGAAGGCGATTCCGCTGACCGGTATCACGCTCCCCTTCGTCTCCTACGGCGGCTCCTCGGTCGTCGGAAACTTCGTCCTCACCGCCCTGCTCCTCCTCGTCTCTGAGAGCGCCGGCAGGCGCGTCGCCGAGGAGGCTCCAGACGAGGTCATGGAGGGCCAGGCGGCGTGAACACCCAGCTGAGGCGAACCTTTTACCTTTTCTCGTTCGGGTTTGTGTTGCTCGTGGGGGTGATGGCGTACTGGCAGGTCTACGCGAGAGAGGACCTGACGAACCATCCCTCCAACGGGCTGCAATCCAGGCGATCTCAGGAGACGCCGCGCGGCTTGATCTTCGCCGGAGACGGCGAGACGGTGCTCGCCCGCAGCGAGAGGGCCGGGGGCAACGAGTACGAGCGCATTTATCCTGAGGGTGAGGTTTTCGCCAACATCGTCGGCTACTGGAGCAACCGTTTCGGGGCCAGCGGCATCGAGATAGGCCAGAACAACAACCTCTCCGGCACCGGCGAGCCCGAGACCCTCGACGAGCTCCTGAACCAGTTCTCCGGGGGCCCCGAGACCGGCAACAACGTCACGCTCACCCTTGACCCGGAGCTTCAGCGCGCCGCCTACGAGCAGCTCGCTCAGAGCAACACCGGCCGCGGCGCCGTTGCCGCCTTCGATCCCGAGACCGGCGAAACCCTCGCCCTAGCCACCTACCCCTCCTACGACCCGAACGTCATAGTGGAGGAGGGTTTCGAGGAGATCTCGAACGAGCCAGACAACCCGCTCCTGGACCGGGCTACCCAAGGGCTCTATCCCCCGGGCTCAACGTTCAAGGTCGTAACGGCGGCGGCGGCCTTGCAGGCCGGGGTACTTCCCACGGACCGGTTCACCGACGACGGGACCTACGAGACACCCGGGTACAGCTTCGGCAACTACCGGGGCAAGAAGTACGGCGAGGTAACGTTCGCCGAGGCGTTGGTATTCTCCATAAACACGGTCTTCGCGCAGATCGCGGTGGACCGGGTGGGCCCGGAGCGGCTTGCGACAATGGCCCGCGAGTTCGGCTTCGGTGAGGACTACGAAGATTACCCGCTCTACGTTGCGCCGAGCGATCTCGGGCTCCCTCCGGAAGAGTGGGCTCAGGGAAACACCGCCCCGATCTCCTTCGGCCAGGACCGCGTGGTCTCGAACGTCTTCGAGATGGGGCTCGTGGCCTCGGCGATAGCCAACGACGGCGACATGATGCAGCCCCGGCTCGTACGCGAGGTCCGCTCCTCCGACGGAATTATCCTGGACAGGCCCACGCCTCGCACCCTCAACGAAGTGCTCCCCACGGAGACGGCCCGTACGCTCAACGACATGATGCAGGGGGTGGTGGAGGACGGCGAACTGCTCGCGGCCCAGATCGAGGGGGTCGAGGTCGCCGGCAAGACCGGTACCGCCGAGAACCCGCAGGGCCAGCCCCACTCCTGGTTTATCTCCTTCGCCCCGGCCGAAGACCCCGAAATAGCGATCGCCGTCATGGTCGAGAACGGCGGCATCATCAACGAGAACGGCGAAGCCGAGACCCCCGCCCTCACCATCGCGGGCAACCTCATGCGGACCTACCTCGACCGCCCGGCCCCCGCTCCCCCCTCCCAACAGCCCGCCAACCCGCCGGGCATTCCCGGAGGAGGGGTAGGAGGCGGCCAACCCGATCAGCTAAGCCAGCCGGCGACGCCCCCCCAGCCCGCCGCCCCGACTCCGGTCGACCCGTTCGCGCCGTTCCGAAACGCGGCGCCCCAGCAGCAGCAACCTGTCCAACCCGCTCAGCCTCCGGCCTCCCAGCAGCAACCCTTCCAGCCCGTGCCGCGAAGAAGTGGTGCCGGGCGGATGAGGGCGAAGCTACAGTTATAATGCGCTGACTTGGAGCAGCTTGTAGACAACCGGTATCGAATCGGCAGGCCACTGGGCAGTGGTGGAATGGCGGAGGTTTATCTGGCGCACGACGACGTCCTAGATCGCGACGTGGCGCTCAAGGTCATGAGTAGCCGCTACGCCGACGACGCGGAGTTCGTCGAACGCTTCAAGCGCGAGGCGCAGAGCGCTGCGGCCCTCTCGCATCCGAACATCGTCTCGATTTACGACCGGGGCGAGGACGCGAGCGACACGTATTACATCGCGATGGAGTATCTGCCCGGCGGCACCTTGAAGGACAGGATCCTCGAAAGGGGTGCTCTCCCGCCAAGAACGGCGGCGGCCGTGACGCTCCAGATCGCCGAGGCCCTGCAGGCCGCACACGCCAAGGGCGTCGTGCATCGTGACATAAAGCCCCACAACGTCCTCGTGACGGGCTCCGGAGACGTCAAGGTCGGGGACTTCGGGATCGCGCGCGCCGCATCCTCGAGCACTATGACCAAGACCGGCTCCATACTGGGAACCGCCCACTACATCTCCCCCGAGCAGGCGATGGGCGAGCCGGTCGGCCCCAGGAGCGACCTGTACTCGCTCGGGGTGGTCCTCTACGAGATGCTCACCGGGGCGCTCCCCTACGATGCCGAGACGCCCATCGGGATCGCCATGAAGCACGTAAACGGCTACCTCGCCCCGCCGAAGGCCCTCAACCCCACGGTACCCGAGGGCATAAACGCTATTACCTGCCGCTTGCTTGCCAAGGACCCCGACGATCGCTACGCCGACGCGGGGGAGCTTATCGAAGACCTCGAAAGGGTGCTTGAAGGCCTGTCGCCTTCAAACGGCACGACCCGAATGATGACCGGGCGGCAGAACGTTGGTCCCGCGTGGCGCCACACCGTCCCGCCGCCCCCGGCTCAGGAAGACTACGGGCGCCGCCGGAGTCGCTGGCTCGTCCCCGTCTTGCTGCTCCTCCTGCTGCTTGCCGCGCTCGGAGGCATCGCCTACAGTCAAGTTCGCGGGATATCCACCCAGAGTCTCCCCGTTCCGAACCTGGAGGACGCGCGGAACATAGATCAGGCGGTCGACGTAGCTTCCGACGTTGGCTTCAAGGTCCAGCTCGGCGACCGCAGAGAAAGCCGCGAACCCGCCGGGGAGATCATGGAGCAGGATCCGGCTCCCGGAGAAGAAGCCGCGAGGGGCTCGACCATCTTCGTCGACATCAGCGACGCTCAAGTCGCCGACCTCCCGAACGTCGAGGGCAGGACCGAGGGAGAAGCCAAGGACGCCCTCGAAGACGAAGGCTTCAAGGTCGAAGTCGAGACCAAAGAGAGTTCCACGCAGGACGACGGGCGCGTGATCTCCCAGGACCCGGCCGGCGGCGAGGGCGAGACCGCCAAGGTCGGTTCCACCGTCGGGATCACAGTTGGTTCCGGCCTCACGGACGCGGAGGTGCCGGAGCTCGCCGGCCAGACCCCAGACCAGGCCGCAACGATACTCGAAGACGCCGGGCTCGAGCTCGGCGAGCAGACGGAAGTATCGAGCGACGAGATACCAGCGGGCCAGATTATCGACCAGCAGCCCGCCTCGGGGACGGAGCTTACGCGCGGGAGCAGCGTAAACGTCACCGTAAGCACCGGGCCGGACGCCCCGGACCTCGTCCCTATCCCGGATGTAACGGGCCAGACCGCCGAGGCGGCCCAGGATACGCTGTACAACGAGCTGTTCTTCTCCGAACTCGTGGAGGTTCGGAGCAACCAGCCGGCGGGCACCGTCGTCTCGACGATCCCGGCCGCAGGCACCCCGACCGACTGGACCGCGGTCACGGTGACCGTCAACGTCAGCCTGGGGCCACCCCCCACACCTGCTCCGCAACCGGCTGCTCCGCGACCCGC
>JADDPY010000605.1:0-3443 GCA_016781635.1 Rubrobacter sp. | reverse complement strand
CAACAGCGGTAACGGGGGCAAGAAGGGGAAAAATAATGGGGGCGGGAACAAGCGTGGGAACAATGGTAACAATTAGGGGTCCGCGCACTGGGGATTAGTCCCTGCGTAGCAGAGAGGGGGCCCTACAGGTCTTCTAGAAGCTCCTCGCGCACGTAATCCCTGAGCGCCAGGGTGGATATCTCGCGTGGCGGGGTGACCTCCACAAAACTGTGTCGGCCTATGGCATTCTCTCGCATCCACTTCTCGGTCACTGGTTTGGCCCGCTCGGGATCGTAGCCCGTCTCGAAGTAGAGCGTTCGGAGATCCCCGGGGGCCAGTTCCGCGACCAGGATCGGGTATCGGCCGGGGGAGTAGGCGAGGATTTTTGCGTTTCGCGTGCCTGTTTCGGCTTCCATGGACCGAGTTTATACGAACGGCGACGGTTTCGCCCGCTCGAGTCCACCTTGATGCGGGCACAAGGAAGGCGAAAAAATAGCCCGTGGTAGAATATTTTTATGAATCATGCAGCAAATTCACATACTCGGAGGGAGACCCGATGTCAGATTTCATACCTAGAGAGGCAGCGTCCGAGGGGACGAGCACCGAACCAGACGGCGGCGAAAAGCATGCATTACCCTCCCTTCCGCCGCAGGGTTTCCCTGAAGAACTTTTGCAGCGCCGCCTCGCCCGCCTGGACACTCGCAAGACCCTGGCGGAGCTTTGTAAGAGCATCCCGGGCCTAGACGAGTCCCTTCTTCCCCGCGGCATCCAGGCCGACGCTCTGACCCGTAAGTCTGGAGGTGCCGCCGGTATCTTGAAGGGTATCGCCAGGAGGGTCATGAACGACGTCGCCGCCTGGGGCGCCTTTCGAACCGCCGTCGGAGACCAGATACCGCCCGAGACCTACGAGGCCATCAAGGGGCTTACCACCGAAAACCTGGGGGAACTAGCCGAGGTCCACACGACGGAGGGTCTGCTCCTCGCCGCTACGAACGGTGAGACAGATCCGGCGGAGGGGATCGTCGCGGCACTTATCGCCAGGTGGCGGGAGGAGAACCAGCAGGCCGAGAAGCAGGCCTCCGAGAGCGCCCGCATAGAAGAGCTCGAGGCCGAGCTCGGGCGTATCAAGCGCGAAAATGAGCAACTTTCCTTTGCGAGCAGGGCGGCGAAGGAGCAGGCGGCTTCCCTCGGTCGCGAGGTGGAGATTTTGCTCGACGAGAGAGAGGACGCCGCCGTGGGGGCCAGGCGAGCCGAGGAGCGCGCTGCCACGGCAATGGACCTCCGGGCGAGGATGGGTGAGAAGGTGGCCGAGTTGGAGAAAAGGGCCCGGCATCTGGAGCGAATTCTGGACGGCGAGCGGAATGCCTACTCGTCTGCGGCCGAGCGACTCGAGAAGATGCACGACGAGTTGGGGAAGGTCGTGGCGGAGCGTGATCGCATCCAGGACTCACTGAATAATGCCCACTTCACTGACGAGGGCTTCGGGGAGCTGCTCATAAGAGCCGTCAAGAACGAGGTCAGCTCCCTGCCCAACACCCTCGACTCCACCGCCAGGACCGCCCAGCTTATGGAGTTTATGGGCAGCGTGCTGCGTGCCCACGCCGACCTGCGCGAGCCACGGGCAACCCGACAACGCGGACGCGGGTCCGGTCCCTCCTCGCCCGCGGGCGAGGAGCCCGAGGACGCCGACCCCTCCCCTGCCCCGCCGGACACCCGCAACGGAGCAAACCAACGGAGAGAACCGACGGTAAGCGCGATATCCACGACGGCTGCGACGGGGACGCGTCCAACGCTCTCCTTTCGGGCCCTGGGTGGGGCCGGAGAGGTAGGCGGTAGCAGCCATCTTCTGGACTTCGGGGGCACGCGCATCCTCGTGGATGCCGGTATAAAGCCCGATGGGCGGGGATCGCTAGCCCCTAACTTCCGCGCCGTGGAGGGGCTCGACGCGGCGATCATCACCCACGCGCACCTCGACCACTGCGGGGCGTTGCCGCTGCTCGTGCGAGATCAGCCCGACATCCCGATCTACTGCACGCCCCCCTCCGCCAAGCTGATCGCGGCGGCGCTGAACGACCATGCGGCGATGGGCGGCGGGCTCCCGGGCGGGGCGCCACTCGCGGAGGTCAAGAAGCGCCTCGTCCCCGTGCAGTTCAACAAGCCCCTCAAGGTCGGGAACACCAAGATCACGCTGACCGAGAGCGGGCACATCCTCGGGGCGGCAAGCGTCCTGTTGGAGACGGGCTCGGCGACCGTGTTCCACACCGGGGACATCTGCCTGGAAGACCATTTCTCCATCCCTTCCGCCAAGCTCCCCAACGTCAAGGATATAGACCTCCTTATCATGGAGGCGACGCTCGCGGACCAGAGGCCTCAGCCTTTCAGCGAGTCCATCCGGACCATGGTCGAGGTCATCAACGAGACGACCGTAGGAAAGGAAGGGACGGTCCTCATCCCGACATATGCGTTGGGTCAGGCGCAGGAGATCATCCTCGGCATAAAGCATTTCGGTAAGGAGTACGGCCTCGACAAGGACGTCTTCATCTACGTGGACGGCTCGGTCGTAACGACCTCGGAGCGCTTGTACGCCGAGCAACTCGGCTACATGAAACCGTATCTGCAGCACACCGATCCAAGGGAGCTCTTCTTCGGCGACAATATCCGCGCGGTTGCCAACGACGATAAGGCCCGTGAGCGCATACTCTCCAACCCCTGCGCCATCATCGCCTCTCCGGTGACGATGCAAGGAGGTGCGAGCGCTTTCTACCGGCGGCGCCTACAAGACGACCCGACAAACGCCGTGATCCTACCGTCCAACGCGGGGGCCTCCTACGGCACCGACGAGGCCCCCGCCGAAGGTGAGGGCTGGCGGGTCGAGAAGGTCAACTTCGCCGCCCACTGCACGCAGGAGGAGCTCCTCGGCATCACCGAGAAGCTCACTCCCCGCCAGATCATCTTGATCCACGGCTCCAAACGGCGCATCAGCGACCTCGCTTACCATCTCGCCCCGAGCTACAAGATACACACCCCCGCCGTCGGCGAGACGGTTCGCACCGTACTGAAGTAGGGAGGATGGAGAACTCGACCGGTACAACCCTCCCCGAGGTTACCCTTCTCGCCGACGCCCGCGGCGAACGCCCCGAGAACGCCGTGGGCATCGGGGCTTTCTGGTACGAGCCCGAGATCTGGTCGCTCGGGCTCTCCCCCGCAGCCAGGGTCCTGTATGCGAGCCTCTGCTCCTACCTCGCGCACGGACAGATCAACCGCAAGGACCTCCGCGCAACCCTTGGGGAAAGCGCCGATGGAGAGATAGCGAGTGCTATAGACACCCTGGTCCGTCACAACCTGCTGGAGCCGGAGGAGAGTTCTACGAGGAGCAACACCCCGTCAGGGTATAAAGTCCGTTCTGTCAAGGAGTTCGAGTAAGCGGCTTCAAAAGCGACGAAGTTCCTTACCACCATCTATCG
>JADDPY010000312.1:6787-14859 GCA_016781635.1 Rubrobacter sp. | reverse complement strand
GGAGTCCTTGGGGTGGCGGGTGGGGTGCTCTCCGGGGTGGTCGGGGTCGGCGGTGGGATCGTCTTCGTTCCGGCGCTCGTGTACGTGGCGGGGTGGGGCATCAAGGAGGCCGTCGCGGCGTCCCTCGTCATTATCATCTTCGCCTCCCTTACGGGGACCTTGAGGAACCGCAAGAGCGCCGACCCGGTCGACTGGCGCACGGCGTTCATCCTCGCCTCGACGGTCGCCCCGGCCTCTCTTATAGGGGTGTACGTCAGCCGCATCTCCACGCCGACGTTCGTGCAGTTCGCGTTCGCCGTGATTCTCTTTGCCCTGGCCTATCCCACGGGCCGGGGCCGCCCGAACTTCGACGAGAATTCTAAAAAGATACCGGTACCGCTGGTCCTTCTATGCGGAATGTTCATTGGGGCGCTCTCGGGGCTGGTCGGGGTCGGCGGCGGGGTGGTCATGGTCCCCCTCATGGTTCTGGGGCTCGGGCTCACCACCAAGCGCGCGGTCTCGACGAGCCTCGCGGTCGTGATGTTCACCGGCATCGTCGCCTCGACGGGCTACATCGCCACCGGCTTCGACGAGATCCTCCCCCTCGCCCCCCTGGTCGTGGGCTCGATCGTCGGGGCGGTGCTCGGGGTTCGCCTGCGTGACCGGGTGCCGGAGAGGGCGCTCAAGATCGGCTTCGCCGTTTTCATGGTCATAACGGCCTTCCGAACCCTCGGGGACGCCACCGGGGTACTGTAGCGCCGTGACGCCCTCCCGACTCCGACGTCCCCTTGCATGCGGAGGACCGCAGCTTGAGGAGCCATCAACGGTGGGGTGGGCCGCGGCATGAGCCCTAATACCGCCGGCGTGCGGTATTCTTAACCCTTATGGTTGATAAGCGCTACGAGGACTGGGATTTCGAGACGGCCAGAAAGGCCGACCGCGCGCCACGAAGCCGGCAGGGCAAGAAGGGTGGGGGCGGGCTTCTCGAGTTTCTCCTCATCCTGATCGTCGCCTTCGCGCTCGTCTTCGGGTTTGTCCGTCCGTTTGTAATGGAAGCGTTCTATATCCCGTCCGGGAGCATGATCCCGACGCTCGAGGTCGGCGATAGGGTGCTCGTCAACAAGTTCATCTACCGCTTCGAGGAGCCCGAGCGTGGGGACGTGATCGTCTTCGAGAGCGTCGAGCCGAAACCGGATGGTAGCAGGGACGACCTGATCAAAAGGGTAGTCGCCGTCGGGGGCGACGAGGTAGCCGTTCGCGACGGCACGCTGTTTATCAACGGCGAGCCCCAGGACGAACCCTACGTGAACGGCGAGTTCCCCGACTCGAGCTTCTTCGGTCCGACGGTGATCCCGGAAGGCCGCGTCTTCGCGATGGGGGATAACCGTTCCAACTCCCGCGACTCCAGGTTCTTCGGCCCGGTACCCGTCGAGAATATCGAGGGCGAGGCGTTTATCGTGTTCTGGCCCCTCTCCAGGATAAGCTTCCTTTAAAACATGAAGAGCGAAGAGCAGGTCCGGGCGGAGGAGCCGCGCGCGCGGAAGAGCCGCCGCGAGCTCCGGCACGAGCGGGAGCGGGAGAAACGCAAGAGGGGCGTACTCGAGTACGCGATCATAGTCGTCGTAGCGTTCGTGCTCGTCTTCGGGGTAATCAAGCCGTTCGTCATCGAGGCCTTCAGGGTCCCCTCGGAGAGCATGCTGCCCACGCTCGAGGTGCAGGACCGGTTCCTTGCGAACAAATTCATCTACCGCTTCACCGAGCCCGAGCGCGGAGATATCGTGGTTTTCGATGCCGTACAGCCCAACGCGGAGGGAGAGTTCGATATCCTCGTCAAGCGCGTGGTCGGGCTGCCGGGCGACGTGGTGCAGGTGCAGGGCGGTACGCTCCTCGTCAACGGCGAGCCCCAGAGCGAGCCCTACCTGAACACCGACGTGGTCCCGGACGTCAACACCCCGTACGGTCCGAAGAAGGTGCCGGAAGGCACGTTCTTCGCCCTGGGCGACAACCGCGGTAACTCCCTGGATTCGCGCTTCTATGGCCCAGTGCCGATGGAGAACTTGAAGGGCGAAGCCTTCCTCCGTTTCTGGCCCTTCGGCCGCGCCGAAGTTCTGTAGCCTACGACGACCTCGGGTAAGTTATGCGCGGGTCCGCTGCGCTATTCTTGAGCTACGATCCAGGAAACCCCAATAACATGGAGACGAAGTTTGGATATCGCGACGCTGGCCCCGATCCTGTCCTCCTCCGCTACGTTCTGCGTTGCGGTTCTCATATACCTTCAGCTCAAGGAGCAGCGCCAGGCGCGCAACGACCCGAACCGGCCCCTGATCATCGTGGACGTGGATTACAGCGGGCGCACCACCGTTAACGTCGTGGTCCGCAATATCGGGGGCGGGGCCGCCAAAAACATCTCCTTTGACTTCTCGGCGCCGATGGAGACTTCGAAGGGGTGGGACATCACCCAGCTGCCGTACTTCCAGAACGGCGTCAACTTCATGGCCCCGCACACGGACATCGTCGCCGTCTGGGACTCCTTCGAGAACGTCCTGCAAACCCTGAAGGACAGGGACCTCCAGACGGGCATCACGATCACGTCGAGCTACGAGGACCTGCAGGGGGAGTCTTACAAGACCGAGTGGACGATCAACCCGCTCCTCCTGGAGGGGAGCGGCTACTTCGACTACAAGAACTTCGAGGACCAGGTGCAGGCGGCCGAAGACCAGGCGAGGGCCCTGGAGAGTATCTCCGAGAGCGTCAAGGAAGCCGTCAAACAACGCGACGCATCGCAGGCTTCGTAGCGTACTCCGGAGGACGGCCCCGGCCTACCGGCCGTAGAGCTCGGCTATCTCCCGTAGATCGCTTGTAAGCGCGCGCGCCAGTTCGTCGCCGTTCATCCTCCAGGCCCAGTTGCCGCTCGCCCTTCCAGGGGTGTTCATGCGCGATCCGGAGCCCAGGGCGAGCACGTCCTGCATCGGGATGATGGAGCGAGCGGCGACGGAGGCGTGGGCGAGCCGCACGAAGTCCCAGACCGAGGCGTCTTCTTTGCCGAGGTAGCGCCGGGCGAAGCGCCTCTCTTCTTCGGAGGCTGAGGCCCACCAGCCCGCGGTCGTGTCGTTGTCGTGGGTGCCGGTGTAGGCGACGAGGTTGGCGTCGCGGTAGTTGTGGGGGAGGTAGGGGTTGTCGGGTCCAGAGAAGGCGAACTGAAGGACCTTCATGCCGGGGAGGCCGGCCGCGTCGCGCAGCCCTTCGACGGGCGGGGTGATGATGCCGAGGTCCTCGGCGATGAGCGGGAGGCCATCTGCGCCGCCGAGGGAGCCCCGTAGGGCGCGAAAGAGCTTCAGGCCGGGGCCCTCGACCCAGCGCCCTTCCTTGGCGGTCCCGGCGGTTGCGGGGATTTCCCAGTAAGACTCGAAGCCGCGGAAGTGGTCGATGCGGGTCGCGTCGTAGAGGGTGAGGGCCTGGCGGAGGCGTGAGATCCACCACGCGTACCCCTCCTCTTCCATGACGTCCCAGCGGTACAGTGGGTTGCCCCAGAGCTGGCCGGTCTCGCTGAAGTAGTCCGGCGGCACCCCCGCGACGACCGTGGGGCTGCCCCCGTCGTCGAGGTAGAAGAGGCGCTGGTTCGCCCACACGTCGGCCGAGTCGTGCGAGACAAAGATCGGGAGGTCACCCACGATCTCGACCCCTGCCTCGTTTGCCGCCTTCTTGACCGTTCCATAGTGCTTGTAGAACAGAAACTGCACGAACTCGTGGCGCAGGACGTCGTCGGAGAGCTCTACGCGGGCCTCCTTCAGGGCCGCGGGCTCCCGCCGGGCGAGTTGCCTGTCCCACCTGACCCATGGCTCACCGCCGAACTTCTCTTTAAAGGCGGCGTACAGCGCGTAGTCCTCGAGCCAGCCCCGCTCCTCCTCCCGGAACCTCTCGAAGCTTTTGTCGGGCCCCCCGCCCTTCTTCGCATTTGTGTAGGCGCGGCGCAGCATCTCTCTCTTGGAGGAGTCGACCGCCGCGTAGTCGACGGGACCGGGTGGCGTGCGTGCCGGAACCTGCTCGGGCTCCAGCAACCCGTCGCTGAGGAGGCGGTCGGTGCTTATAAGCAGGGGGTTGCCGGCGAAGGCCGAGTACGCCGAGTAAGGGGAGCCCTCCGGGCCGGTCGGGCCTAGAGGGAGAACCTGCCACAGGCCCTGGCCGGCCTCCTTCAAAAACTCGACGAAGCGCAGAGCCTCCGGGCCGAACTCGCCGATACCGTAGGGGCCGGCCAGCGAGGTCGGGTGGAGTAGGATGCCGGCGGAGCGAGAGGTATCCATCTAGCGGAGGTTAGCGGCGCGCGCCGGGCGTGGTTTCCCCTTGCCCGAGCATCCTCAGTCCGTGATCTGGTGCGTCAAGTTACGGGGGTCGAAGTAAGCCCTGAAGCGCTTGACCTTGCCGTCCTCGATCTCCAGGAGGCTCACGCCGTCGTAAGAGACCTGCTCGCCGTTAGCATCTCCCGTCGTTGTCCACTCCAGGACGCCGTGTCCCGCTTCGTCGCCGAAGACGTTTCGGAACTCGCTCTTCAGATCCCCGAAGGTCTTGCGGTAGTTGTTCCAGAACTCGCGCAGCCCCTCGTGCCCTTGAAAGGTCTGAGGCACGGCGACGTTCCCGATGTCGCAGTCCTCGCTGTGGATAGCCACAAGCCCCTCCACGTCGCGGTCTTCTTCGAGCTGCCACAAAGCATCCCGGAACTTCTCGGTTACCTCTTGAGACAAGACACTCACCCCTTAAATACGGCTTACATCTCCTGCGGTACGATTCACTTATTTACCCGCACGGACCGGACCCGAACCTCCGTACCGAAAGAGATCGGCTCATGGAGCTTACAAGGAATATTCGCCCGCGTGGGCCTCTTCGAGGTAGCGGGCAAGCAGGGTTATGCATGCCTGGACGTCACCCTCGTTCACCATCTCGTTCGGGGTGTGGACGTAGCGGCAGGGGATGGAGATGGTGACGGTCGGGATGCCGCCGTGCAGCTTCTGGACGCCGCCTGCGTCCGTGCCACCGGCCGGTAGGATCTCCATCTGGTACGGGATGTTTTCGCGTTCGGCGATCTCGCGGAGGTGAGAAACGAGTTTGGGATGAGAGATGGTGTGACCATCCATGATCTTGATGGCCGCACCCTTACCCAGGGCGGTGATCTCGTTCTCCCCGCCGCCGCCCGGCACATCCATGGCGAGCGTGATATCCAGCGCGATCATGACCGTCGGCGCGAGCGCGCTACCGCTTGCCGCGGCTCCACGCAGCCCGACCTCCTCCTGAGAGGTCGCCACCGCGAAGACCGTCGCCTCGTGGTCCCCCAGAGCCTTCAACGCCTCCAGCATGACGAACACGCCTATGCGGTCGTCCATCGCCTTGGCCATGTAACAGCCGCCGACCTTCTCCAGCGTCCGGTCCATCGTGGCGTAGTCGCCGACGCGGACCTTCTCGTTCACCTCGTCGGCGCTCATGCCGAGGTCGACGTAGAACTCATTGGCGCTGGGAGCCTTCTGCTCCTGCCCGCGCGAGAGGTGCGGCGGCTTGCGGGCCGGCTGAAGGGCTCCCCGGAGCGTGGTGCCATCCGAGGTGGTGACGATAACGCGCTGGGAGACCATGTTCGCCGGGTCGTGGCCGCCCAGGGTTTGCAGACGGAGAAAGCCCTTGTCGTCTATATGCTTGACGAGGAAGCCGATCTCGTCGGTGTGCGCGGCGACCATAACGCGCACGTCATCCCGCCCCTGCTTCGTCCCTATAACGCTGCCGAGGTTGTCCGTGCGGACCTCACCGGCGAGCCTGCCGAGCTCCTCGCGTGCGATCTCGCGTTGCTGCTCCTCCCGGCCCGGTACGGCGGGCGTCTCGATCAAACGCCGCAGCAAATCCTCGTTCAAAGCCATGCTTTCCCTTCTCTTTATGGACCGCCGCGAGCGTAGTAGCGGCGGGGTGGAGCGTCAAAAAAGGAGCCTTGCGGCTACGCGGCGGTGCGTACCTCTTCTTCAGCGCGGCGAGCCTGGATCATTTTGGCGGAGAGGTAAAGGCTCAAGCCGAGGTAGTAGACGAGGTAGAGGAGGGTGAAGCTGAGGAGAAAGGCATCCGGGTCGGGCATCTGGAAGAGGATCGCAGCGTATCCCACAAGCCACAGGCCGGTGAGGGCTACCGTGATCTTCTTGAACGCCACCGTGCGCGACGGGTAGACGTACCTCAGCGGGACGAAGACGAGGAGGGAGCAGACGAAGAGTATGATGCCGACGGCCGTGGCGCCGAGGCCGAAGACGATCGCGTAGAAGGCGACGATGTTCCAGTAGCTCGGGAAGCCCCGGAAGAAGTGGTCTTCGGTCTTGGCGTCCACCTGACAGAACTGGTAGGACGATGCGAGGAGGGGGAGGGCGGCGATAACCATTCCGATCGTCCCCTCGGGCAAGTAGCCGCTACTCCACAGGAGAAGGACTGGGGCGAGGACGTACGTCATGTAATCGACGATGTCGTCTAGACGGGCGCCGTCGAAGGACGGCAGAAGCTCGCTGACCCTGTAGCGGCGGGCGAGGAGGCCGTCGGTGCTGTCTATGACGAGGGCTGCGAGGCCGAGCCAGAGGGCTTTCACGACGTCACCCTCGAAGGCGGCGACCATGATCAGGAGCGCTAGCACCGCCCCGCTGGCGGTGTACAGGTGTACCGCTGAGGCGCGCAGCCTCAACCAGGGGGAGGAATCCGTGGTGCTCTCCTGGCTAGCGTCTTCCATACGGCCCCCTCTCCTGCCTGCCGCCCATCGGCCCATCATAACAGCGTTGTGCGCGCGGAGCCCCCGGCTGGGGCTCCGCGCCGTCCTGTCCTACCTGTGCGGGACTTCCTCGATCTCCACGCGCTCTATCTTGTCGCCGGGCTGGGGATCACTCTGCGGGTCGCGCTCGCGGATGGCGTACACCACGTCCATCCCCTCGACGACCTCACCGAAGATGGCGTGGCGGCCGTCGAGCCAGGGGGTCGCGATATGGGTGACAAAGAACTGGGAACCGCCGGTGTTCGGGCCCGCGTTCGCCATCGAGAGGATGCCCGGCCTGTCGTGCCGGAGGTCCGGGTGGAACTCGTCGCGGATCTTATATCCCGGGCCGCCCATCCCCGAACCGGTCGGGTCGCCGCCCTGCAGCATGAAGTCCTTTATGACGCGGTGGAAGGTAGTCCCGTCGAAGTACCCGTCGCGCGCTAGAAAGACGAAGTTGTTGACGGTATTCGGGGCCTTGTCGGCGTACAGCTTGACCCGTATGGGGCCTTTCTCGGTGTGGATCGTCGCGAAGTAATCGTTGCCGGAGGCGAGGATCATTTCGGGCGGGCTGGAATAATTCTTGCTTTCTGCCATGCGATTCTCCTGTCCGTTGCTAGGTAACAATGCTACCGCGTATCCGGTCGCATGAGTTGTAAGGATGCCCACGCGGCAGGGATTACTAACTTATCTCGGCGCTCGCCTCCAGGGAGCGGACGCGGTTGATCGCCGCCGCGACCTCCTGCGGGCGCGGGAGGCTCAACTCTCCGGGGTGGCCCTCGAAGCCCCCCAGCGAACCCAGGCCGTTCTCGTCGACGGCGTCGAGCGTTTCACGCACGATCTCCGCCACGCTCCGGCTCCCGCTCCCGCCTGCGAACTCGCCGATAGCGCGCGCTATCGCCTCCGTCTGCCCGGCCTCGGCGAGCTGCTCGAGGTACGAGAGGTCCACCCGCTCGCGGCCGAGCTCCACCGTGTGGAGCCCCTTACCTCTCGCCGTATCCCTCCTGCCGCGACGGAGATCTATAGAAGAGGCGCGCACCCTCCTGCCCCTCGGGGCGTGAGCGTCGCCATCCGAACTTCCCGATACCATCCTGGCCGGGAACGCGTCGCGTACCTCGCGGGCGCGGGCCGTCGCGTCGCTGGGGTGGTAGTCCTCCATGAGGATCACGCGGTCCGCCACGTCGAGGTAGTCGCCGACCCCGCCGACGACCACGATCGTCGAGACTCCCAAAGCCTCGTACAGGGGGCGCACCCCGTCTATAAACGGGGTTATCGGCTCTTTGCGTACGAGCTCGCGCATCCTCTCGTCCCGGATCATGAAGTTCGTGGCGCTCGT
>JADDPY010000312.1:0-6744 GCA_016781635.1 Rubrobacter sp. | reverse complement strand
TCCGCTATGTTCGCCGCCTGGGAGGTCGAGCCCGAGGCGTTCGGGGTCGAGAAGCTCGTCGTCGCCCGGCCGCCGGGGAGCGCCCCGATCATGCCGGAGATGTCCACCCCCGCCACGCTCCGCCCGTCCTCAGCCCGTATCTTCACCGCGTCGGGCAGCGTCACGACAAACTCCCGCCCGTCCCCCGGCGCGTGGTCGTACACCCCCCACGAGAGCGCCGAGAGCAGCGTGCTCTTGCCGTGAAAACCGCCCCCGACGACGAGCGTCACCCCCTCGGGGATGCCCATCCCCGAGACCTCGCCCCTGTTGGGCAGGTTTACGGCCACCCGGTACTCCTCCGGGCTTCGGAAGGGCACCGCGCCCTCGCGTAAAGGTCGGTCGCTCGCCCCGCTCTCCCTGGGCAGCACCGACCCGTCCGCGACAAAGGCGACGAGCCCGAGTTCCGGAAGGCGTCTCCTGAGATCGTCCGCGTCCTCGACGGTCTCGACATGCTCCCGGGCCGCCCCCTCGTCCACCCCTTCGGGGAGCAGCGCCTCACGTACCGCCCGCGGTAGCTCCTCCAGAAGCATCGCCTTGGCAGCCCGCGCGTCGACCGACCGGCCGCGCGCGGGGAGTCCGATCGCCATCCGCACCTCTACGTAGCCACCCTCGATCACCATCGAGGAGCGCGGCAGCACTACCTGCGAGGGGCGCTGTATCTCCATGCGCCCGCTCCCTCCGGAGCCCCGATCCCCCCGGATGGTTCGGCGCAGGGCCCGTTCCATAGCGCGCGTCAGGAAGTCCTCGAACGCCACGCGCCGCACCCCGTTGCCGAAGAGCTTCCCGTCGAAGCCGTTCTCCTTCGTGCGGGCGCGGACGAGAGAGGGCGGGGCGAACGGGTCGCGCTGCACGCGGTCGATGAACAGGGTGAATGGCCCAAGGTCGTAGGAGCCCTGGAGGTCTCCGTAGGCGCCGTAGCCCTTGCGGTCTATGCGTTCGAGGGTGGATTCGAGGCGCTGCATCTCTCCCCTGCTTCCGAAAGGATTACGTGGTCGCCGGGAGCATAGTCGCCACCTCGGCCGCTTTTAGGAGGGCGTCTCCGTGCCCCGGACCGCGAGGGCTTCGAGCCACTCGCGCATGGCTCGCGTGACCTCCTCCGGGCGTTCGAGCGCCGAGAGATGGCCGCAGCGGTCGACTATGTGGAGGCGTGCCCCCGGTATACCGTCTGCGAGCTCCTCGTGGAGGGGAAGGGGCGTGAGGGCGTCGTCTCGACCGCATAGGATAAGGGTGGGGCAGGCGATGCCCCGCAGATCCCCGCGGCTATCCGGACGCCCGATGATAGCCCTCTCCTGACGCTCGAACCCCTCCGGACCTACGGAACGTGCCATCTCCCCGACGGCGGTGACGATCCCGGGATCTTCGACCCGTTCGGGGTGGACTATCTTCGGCAGGAGCGTACGCCACACCTCGTCGAACCTCCCGTCCCGCGCCACCTCGATGAGCGCGAGGCGCGTCTTCGTCTGCTCGGGGGTATCGGGCCGGGCCGAGGTGTCGAGAAGTGCCAGCGCTTCGACCCTGTCGGGGGCCTGGCGCACGACCTCGAGGGCGACGTACCCACCCATCGAGAGGCCCGCTAGCGCGAATTGTTCGGGGGCGGCCTCCAGAACGGATCGTGCCATCTCCTGCACCGAGTCTTGGCCGGTAACGTCCGGGACCAGGATGGGGCCCGCGAGGTCCTGGAGGCCTTCGGTCTGGTGGCGCCACAGCCGCTCGTCGCAGAGGAGCCCGGGTACGAGGACGAGCGCGGGAGGTGTCACCTGTGCCTCAGCCGCCGTTTCCGAGCTTGTAAAGCGGTTTGTCCGAGCGTCCGGCCTCGCTCTTGACGATCTCTATCTTTCCATCCGATGCCAGGTCGTCGAGGGCGTGGCGGATCTCGCGCTTGTCCTCGTTCAGGAGGCGGTGCCAGTCGGTGGTGGAGTAGAGAACACCCTCGGGGATGGCGGTCAGGACCTTGAGGATCTTGCCTTCGACCCTCTCCCGATCCACTATTCCAGGCCCATCTTGGTGCGGGCGTCGCCGAGCGCCGGATGGGCGGCATGCCGCGCCTTCTCGGCGCCGGCTTCCAGCAGCTCGTCGAGCTCCCTCGGCGAGTCTAGTAGCGCGAGAGCACGCTCCCTGACCGGCGTCAGGGCTTCGACGACGGCCTCGGCGAGGTCTTTTTTGAGGTCGCCGTAGCCCCTGCCCTCGTACTCTTTCTCCAGCTCCGGAACCGTTTTGCCGGTCGTGGCGGCGTAGATGTCGAGGAGGTTGGTGATGGCGGGCTTGTCGGGGCTCGCGGTTACTTCGGAGCCGGAGTCGGTCTTTGCGCGGCGGATCTTGCGTCGTATGGTATCCGGCTCGTCGAGGATCGCGACGTAGGAACCCTGCACGGGGGAGCTCTTGCTCATCTTGCTCGTGGGGTCGTCGAGCGCCATGACGCGCGCGCCGGTCTCCAGGATCATGGGCTCCGGCACTACAAAGGCCTCGCCGTGCTGGCCGTTGAAGCGCCGCGCGAGCGTCCGCGCGAGCTCCAGGTGCTGGCGCTGATCCTCGCCGACGGGGACGAGATGCGCGTTGTACAGGAGGATGTCGGCGGCCATCAGGACCGGGTAGTCGTAGAGCCCGACGCTCGCCGACTCCGCCCCGCCCTTGCTCGCCTTGTCCTTGAACTGCGTCATCCTGGAGAGCTCCCCGAACTTCGCAACACAGTTCAGGAGCCACGCGAGCTCCGCGTGCCCCGAAACCCTGCTCTGGCGGAAAACGACGGACTTCTCCGGGTCTATGCCCGAGGCGAGGTAGATCGCCGCGACCTCCCGGATCTTCTGTCGCAAAACCTTCGGGTCCTGAGGCACCGTAATGGCGTGCAGGTCCACGATGCAGAAGTAGTTTTCGTAATCGTCCTGCAACGAAACCCAGTTTTTCAGGGCCCCCAGATAGTTGCCCAGATGGAGGTTCCCGCTCGGCTGTATGCCGCTGAATACCCTTTTTCGCTCACTCTGCATAAGCCGATTCTAGCAAACAGTAGGGATGGCCCTCCCTACCACTGTGACCGCCCCCGTGATAATCTTCTGTAGAACCCCGGAGGGGAGTATCCCTCGAGTCTCCATCGTCAGTACGGCGAAAGCCCGGTGGAGCACGTCCGACAAGGGCGGGAGAGACTTCCGGCTTGTGTAACCGCGAGCCGAAGGAGTCGATCATGGCAGTACCCTTACCGAACCCCACGACGGGCACCGTTGCTCAGGCCCAGCCTACAGCTGCTCGAAAGACGGGGGTGGTCTCGTGAGCGAGTTCCCTCTCTGGGCCTGGGTTGGTTTCACGGTCCTTATCGCGGTTCTGCTGGTGCTGGATCTTCTGGTGTTCGGGCGGGGGAGCCGCGAGATCTCCTTCCGCCGGGCCGCGGTCTTGAGCGGGGTCTGGATTGGACTCGCCCTCCTCTTCGGCGCCGCGGTCTTCGCCGTCGCGGGGCCCGAGCGCGGCGGCGAGTACCTTGCGGGGTACGTGATCGAGAAGAGCCTCTCCATCGACAACGTCTTCGTCTTCGCCCTGATCTTCTCTTTCTTCGCCGTCCCCGCCCGCTACCAGTATCGGGTCCTTCTGTGGGGGATCGTGGGTGCCCTGATCCTGCGCGGCATCTTCGTGCTCGTCGGGGCGGAGCTCCTCGAACGCTACGACTGGATGGTCTACGTCTTCGGGGTCTTTTTGATCTACACGGGGATCAGGATGGCGTTCCACAGCGGCGCCGAGGTCCACCCCGAGAAAAACCCCGTCCTCCGTCTCGTGCGCCGCGTCGTCCCCGTCACCGACGATTTCGAGGGCGAGAAGTTCTTTGTCCGCCACGCGGGGAAGCTCGTCGCGACGCCGCTGTTCGCGGTCATCGTCGTGATCGCGACGACCGACGTCATCTTCGCCGTCGACTCCATCCCGGCGATCTTTGCCCTGACGTCGAGCCCGTTTATCGTGTGGAGCGCGAACGCCTTCGCCGTCCTCGGCCTGAGGCCCCTGTACTTCATGCTCGCCGGGATGATGGACCGCTTCGTCTATCTCCAGACCGGCCTCGCGGTCGTCCTCGTCTTTGTCGGCGCGAAGTTCATCTACGGGGGCCTCTTCGGCAAGGTGCCGATCTACGTCTCCCTCCCGTTCATCGCCATCGTCGTCACGGCCTCCATCGTCGCCTCCCTTTACAAAACGCGCGGCGAGGACGCGGAGCCCGGACGTGGCGAGGCCGATCCTCTCGAAAAGGAGCGGGGGCCTGCCGAGCGTTAGGCGGCCGGCCCTGCGCGTTCTCGGGCTACGCGTCCCTCTCGAACAGCGTGACGCCGCCCTGGCGGATCGGCTTTATGTCTATGCGGTCGATGTTGACGTGCGGCGGTAGAGTAATCGCCCACCTCACGCACTCGGCGACGTCCTCTGCGGTGAGCGGCGTTATGCCTTTGTACGGCTTCTCGGCCTTCTCCTCGTCCCCCCCGAAGCGCACGAGCCCGAACTCGGTCCTCACCGCTCCCGGCATGACCTCCGTCACCCGCACGTCCTCGCCGAGAAGCTCCAGCCTGATGTTGTGCGTGAGGGCGTGTGCCCCGAATTTGGCGGCGTTGTAGCCGCCCCCACCCGGGTAGGACTCGACCCCCGCCGCCGAACCCATGATCACGACGTGCCCGCTCCCCGAGGCACGCATCTGCGGCAGCATGGCCTTCGTCATCAAGCCGATGCTCAGGACGTTCGCCTCGAACATCCAGCGCCAGTCGTCCTCGTCCATCTCCGCGACCGGCGCGAGCCCCTTGGCGCCTCCGGCATTGTTGACGAGCACCGACGCCCCGCCCAGATCCTCCGTCCACCCTGCGAAATCCGCGACCGAGTCGCGGTCCGTTACGTCGAGGTGCTTCGCGTGTCCCCCGAGCTCGCCGGCCAACGCCTCTATTCTCTCCTCGCGCCTGGCACCGAGGGCGACCGTGAAGCCCGCCCCCGCGAGCGCCCGGGCCGTCGCCGCCCCGATCCCCGACGAGGCCCCCGTGATCACCGCGAGGCGTGTACCGTTCCCTTCCGTCATACGTTCCCCCATCTGTCCGTCTCCCAGGGCTTCTACCTTACGCGCCACGGCTACGGCCGGGACGGGCACCAGCGGCCGGCCGCTCTACGGGAGACGCTCGAAAACCGGGCCGAGGACCCCGGTGGCCCCTCTACTCCGTAACTCTACCCGTCGGTGCCCCGGCCCGCTAACGCGCCCACTATAGGACACCGCAGCGAAACCGGGACGAAAGATGGTTCCTTGGGAGGGATGCCCCTACCCGCGCCGCCGCGCAGGATGGCGGGCATGATCACGCACGAGAAGGAACGGCCGATGAGACGCACGAGGGTGCGCAAGAGGATGGTTGCCGCCACCCTAACGTTTGCGGCACTTTTTTTGGCCGGGTCCCACCCTTCCTGGGTGGACGCGCAGGCCCGGGCCGCGGTGGTGCTTTTCTCCGTCCTGAAGACGCCGGTCCTCGGTGACGTGCCGCGCCTGCTGACGCCGGAGCCGGAGGTGACGGACACCGACATCGGTGGCAGCCCAGCCTACGTGTACGCACCGGGCGGGGCGTCCGGCGGGGATGTTGCAGAAACGTACCCGGCGATCGTTTTTATCAACGGCACGACGCCAGAGGGGCGGGAGCTGCCGGCGGTCAGGAGCCTCGCGGAGGGGCTCGCGAGATCCGGCTTCGTGGTCTTCGTGCCGGACCTCGTGGGCTTGAGGGAGGACGAGATCTCCCCAGATACGGTCTCCGCCGCGAAATCAGCGGTTCGTGCAGCCGCCGACCACCCGAAGACGAGAGGCGAGAAGATCTCACTCGTAGGTGCCTCGACCGGCGCGACGCTCGCCCTGCTTGTCGCCAAAGACCCGGTCGCCGGCGACCGCGTCTCCTCCGTGCGCGGCCTCGCCCCCTTCACCGACATCCGTACCGCACTCTCCCTCGCCACCACCGGGCACCACCGCGCCGAGGACGGCCGCCTCCTACCCTACGAGTCGGACCCGTTCCTCTCCTACGCCATCGCCCGCTCCCTCCTCGCCGCCCTACCGCCCGGCGAGGACCGCGACGTCCTCGCCGCCCAGCTCTCCGGTGTGGACCGCAGCGCGCCGGACCCGCTCGCGGACCTCCGCCGCCGCCCCACGATAGACCTCGGGCCCGAGGCGAGGTCCGCCGTCCGCTTTCTCGCCAACGAGGACCCGCGCCGCGTGGACGGTCTGTACCGCGCCCTCCCCCAAAAGGTGCGCTCGGACCTCGAGGCCCTCTCCCCGCTCGCGGGCGAAGGAAGTATCGAGGTCCCCGTCGAGCTCGCCACCGCCCCCCGCGACAAGTACTTCCCGCCCTCGGAGTCGTCCGCCGCCGCCCGCCTCGCCCCCGACACTCACGTCACCGTAACCGAGGCCCTGGAGCACGCCGAGCCCGGCTTCGAGCTGGGCGAGTTGGGGGCCTTCGTCGCCCTGGACGCCTTCGTCATCCGCTCCCTGCACGAAGCTGCGGACGGAACACGGGGCGAGAAGCGCGGTCGGGAGTAGCCCTACCCCGGGAGGCTCAGGGCCGCCTCCACCTCCCGCGCCGCCTCAAGCACCCGCTCCGATAGTCGCTCGCCCGGTCTCTCCCCGAGCCGGGCTATCGGCCCGCTCGCCCCGATCGCCGCCACGACGCGCCCGCCCTCGAAGACCGGCGCGCTCACGCTGGCTACCCCCTCCTCGCGCTCGGCCACGCTCTC
>JADDPY010000196.1 GCA_016781635.1 Rubrobacter sp. | reverse complement strand
TTCGAAACGGCGAGGCCGTGGAAGGACCGCTGGCCCGGGCTGCTCGACGAATTGGGACTATAGGCACACGGGTAGTTAGTTACCCACTAGGGAACGGCCCGTCCGGCGAAAGTGGAAGGAGCCGACCCATGACGGCCTCTCGGAAGTTCCCCTGGGTCGACCACGCGGACACGAGCGGGGAGCTGAAGAAGGTCTACGGGGACATGCAGGCCACGTTGCGTGTCGCGTAGGGTGGCGTTCGCCTGCCAGGTGCTTGCGGCTTTCCCGCCTACCTCCCGCTCGCCTGGCGCGCGGCCAAGCCTAACTCCGCGACGCACTACGCGGAGCAGGCCGCCGACGAGCTTCGCGTCCTGGCCTTGCTCCGCCAGCCCTCCCCAACGAACCCGCGGCTCGCGCTGCCCCGCAACCCCGCAGATACCGTGAAGGCTCCTGCATCCTCCACGAAGGAGATGCACCCGCTTTCGGCGCCCGAGGCGCGGCGGCTCCTTGAGACGGCGCAAGGCGACCGGCTCGAAGCCCTCTACGTGCTCGCCGTGCACACGGGCATGAGGCTCGGGGAGCTGCTGGGGCTCAAGTGGGAGGACGTGGACCTCGAAGGCTCCACCTTCCGGGTGCGTAGAACACTGATGCGCGTCGAGAACGGCCGACGCCTCGCCCTTGGGGAGCCGAAGACGAAGAAGAGCCGCCGCACCGTGAAGCTCACCCCGAGGGCCGTGGACGCCCTCAAGAGCCACCGGGCAAGGCAGGCAGCGGAGAAGCTCGCCACCGGCGGTGTCTACGAGGATCAGGGGCTCGTCTTCGCCGGCGAGATCGGGAACCTCATCAACCTGTCTAACCTCCGTCAATGGTCCTTCGCCGCGCTACTCAAGAAGGCGGAGTTGCCGCACATCACGTTCCACGACCTGCGCCACACCTGCGCGTCGCTGCTCTTCCAGAAGAACATCCACCCCAAGTTCGTCCAGGAGCTCCTCGGGCACGCGAGCGTGTCGATAACCCTCGACACCTACTCCCACATGCTCCCCGGTATGGGCGGTGAGGCCGCCGACGCGATGAGCGAGGCGCTGTCGTAGCGCCTCAGGGCTCCCTACCCGCTCAGGGGCAATATCGGGGCCTCAACCTTGTGTGGAGGTCTGCTGCTCCTGGGATTTCCCGCCATCCTCTTCTGCCTCGGCGTCGAACGTCGCCCGCACGTTCTCCAGTACGACGTTTGCCATGTAACGGACGACCGTCACCTTGTCCGCCACCTTCAAGTAGTCTTCGTAGGAGGCGCCGGTCAACGGTTTGCCAGCGTCAACCTTACCAGCGTGAGCGAGCGCCGCACGGTAAGGACCCCTGAGCAACTCCTTGGCCTGCTCAAACTTCTTTCCTCGTAGCTGCCTCTCCAACATCTCGCGAATCTCCTTAGGATCCTCCGGAGGTTTCGCAAGTTCTTCGGGTCGGGCACCGAAGGCGAAGAGGTCAGGGAACACCTCCTCCCTTACCCTTACATCCTTACGCTTGTGCTTTGCTCCCCACCCCTTCCGCACGTATACCGCCTCCTCGTAAACTTTCCAGAACGCGAGGAAGGCGTGGAATGGGTTGTTGGAGGAAACCGCCTCGCGGTAGAGAGCGTAAGCGTCCCTGAGCTCCGGGTGCGGGCACCGGGGCAAAATTTCCGCTTCACTCTCTATCTCCTTCGCCCGGGGACGATGGGCGAAGCTGAGGTGGATCGTGCCGGAGGGCACCCCCACCTCCATCGAGTGTGCGACCGGGAGTGGGACATCGTAGCGCGCGCTTAGCTCATCCAGTAGGGGCATAGCCACGTCGTATGCCTCTTTGTGTGAGCCTTCCAAGGGACGGCTCAATCCTTCCACGACCACGAGGCCCAGGTAGCCTGAAGGATGTGGGTAGAGCGTAACGGGCAACTCGGCGCCTGGTACCGGCTTAGGCTTGGAAAGCTTCAACGGCGGCGCCCCAACCAACGCGAGTTCCGTGAGGTTGGGAAAGTAGAAGTAGTTCGTGAGGAGGTAGAAGTGAGCGATCCACCCCCTGTCGCTCGCCCTCGTGTCTCCCGCAACAGCGTTCGGCGGCGTGATGATTGCATGCGTTTGAGTGGCTGGGGGCTGAGGACCAACGTTCTCCACAGGCGGCATGTTGTCGTAGACGTCATCCGTCATGATGCGTGTGCTTGTTCCGCGCCGTTCGTCGATGCTCCACTGGGTGCCGAACTGCTGATAGTCGAGGATCGCTTGGTCGGAGTACATATCGCCCAGCGTATAGCCGAGAAGACCGCTCTTGGTAAGCGCGTTGAACAGGGGTTTACCGACGCCGAGCCTACTCCTTGCCTTGTTGCTGCTGATCCAGTTCACGTCGCGTGTGCCTCTCTATTTAGTCCCCGTGCTTCACTACAACGTAGACGCTCCCTGTGGTGTCAAGATGGTGTCAAAAACCCCTCAGGTCTCTCCGGGAGATGCCTTATTGACGGAGTAATCGGCTTACCTATGCGGTTTGCGCGAGTGGGCGATGCTGGGTTCGAACCAGCGACCCCCCTCCTTGTAAGGGTGCGGGTCGCAGGGGCCGCATTTTGCTTATCTAAGGGGAAAACTCGCTGCTCACCCGCCTACTGACTGCCGGTTTTACAGCCACCGTCCCCAAAACGGGCTCACACGGCCCTTTTCTCGGGCTTGCTATGGAGCGTTCTGAGCGCCCGTATGGCGTCCGCTTGGGCGTTGGGCATAAGGTGGCCGTAAAGGTCCACGGTCATCCGCATGGACTCGTGTCCCATCATCTCCTGCACGACCGCCGTGGGGACCTTCCACTCGTGGAGCATGATGGACGCGAAGGTGTGCCTCAACTCGTGCAGGGTCAGGACGGGGAGGCCGGCGCGCTCGAGGTCGGGCTTGAGGTTCCTATTCAGGAGGTTATGGCGGCTCATGGGCCTCCCGAGGGTGTTCGGGAAGACGAGGTCTTTTGCGCCGGTCGGAAGCCCCTCCCCCGCGAGCATCTCCCTCTGGGCCGCGAACGCTTCCGTGGCCTCCCAATGCAGGGCCAGCATCCTCCTGCTTGCGTCGGACTTCGGGCGCTTCGCGTAGAACCCGCCGCCCTTCTTCTCGTGGAGGGTCCTCTTGACCTTCAGGGAGCCGGGGTCGTCCGAGAGCTCAAGATCCCCCCACCTCAAGCCCAGGAGCTCGCCGGGCCTCAAGCCCGTGCGGATCGCGGCGACGTAGTAGTTGCGCCACCTCTTGCCCTCGGTAGCGGCGAAAAGCGCCCTGGCCTGCCCGTCCGTGAGCGCCCGGATCTCTCCTCCCTCCTCGTCCTCACCGTCCGCCTGGGAAGCCCTTGGAGGATCCACGAGGTCGCAGGGGTTCTTGGGTATCAACCCCCACCTCACGGCCTGCTTGAGGGCCATCTTCAGGGTCGTGTGGATGTCCCGGCGCGTGGACAAGCCAAGAGGGGGATCTCTGCGGGCGAGCCTCGTATAGAGGGCGTGTATCTGCCTAGCGGCGAGGTCCTTGAGGCGGACGTGCCCGAGGGCCGGGATCAGATGCACCCGAACGTGGTACTCGCGCTTCTCGTGGGTCTTCGGCGCCACCGAGGGCTCCACGACGTCCGAAAGCCAAGACTCGAGGTACTCCCTAAAGGGCGGGTCTTCGGGCGAGACCTGCACCCCACCCAGAAGGTCGGCCTGCTTCTGCACCATCCACTTGTGCGCCTCTTCCCACGTGTCCTTAGTGGTGGTGGCTTTCTTCCGCATCGTGCGGCCCGTCTTGGGGTCGTGGTACGGGTAGGGCAGGGCGGCGCCGAACCGACCGTCAGCGCGCTCCCAGATGCTCCCTGCACCGTTAGGGGCCTTGGACTTCTTTCGAGGCATGGCTCCGCACTATACAGGGGGCTCGGCGGGAGGCGCAAAAAAGATTGTCTGGGCGCTTGGATTTTCTCAAAAAAGA
>JADDPY010000121.1 GCA_016781635.1 Rubrobacter sp. | reverse complement strand
TGTATGGGGTCCTGCGCGTGCACCACGAGGACCGCGCAGTCGGCCGCCCTCTGAGCCACGAAGGCATCAGCGATAAATCCCCCGTCCCCCGGGGTGTCCAACACGTTGACGTAGCGCCCCTTCCACTCGAAGTGGGCCACGCCCATCCCGAGTGTCATCCCGCGCTCGACCTCATCCTCCGCATGGTCGAAGACGGAAGTCCCCGGGCCTCTTCTTCCCTGGGCAAGCCCCAGCATCGCCTCCCCGAGCGCCGTCTTGCCACTCCCGCGGTGGCCGATCAAGCATACGTTCCGGATCACAGCCGGCTCAACAGCCATAGCCTCCTCCTCTCCGCGCTTCTCCGCCGCCTTCCCCTTGTGACGGTCGGCTCATTCAGCTTAACCCAGCCCCCACTCCCATGCAGCCCACAACCCGTGCGTAAAACATAACTTGACAAACGGTTGATAAACGCTTACCTTCTATTCAATACGGTTGATCGAATCGAGGACGGGGCGAAGGTTTGGGCAGGGTACGGGACGCGGAGCGAACGCGGGGTCGGATTGTCGAGGCGGCGGTGCGCGAGTTCGCGGAGAAGGGCTTCGCGGGGGCGCGGGTCGAGTCGATCGGGCGCCGGGCCGGGGTTAACAAGCAGCTCCTGTACCACTACTTTGGGGGGAAAGAGGACCTCTTCAGGGAGGTCGTGGAGCGCAAGATCGAGGAACGTCTGGGGAGGCTGGAGGGGTCGCCGGGGAAGCTCGGGGATCTGCTGGAGTACCACTTCGAGAAGCTGTACGAGGACCTGGATTGGCTCCGCTTCCTCACCTGGGAGGCAGCGGGCCGCGAGGACGGTGCTCCCCTGGAAGAGGAGCGCCGCGAGTCCATCGCGCGCCAGGTCGAGGACCTGCGGGAGAAAGGGATAAGGGGTGACCTCCCCCCCGACCTCGACCCGCGTTACCTCCAGTTGGCGATCTACGCTCTAACGGCTTACCCGGTGGCGTTCGCCCAGATTACGCGCATGACCACCGGCCAGGACCCCGAGAGTCCGGCATTCCGCGAGGCCTGGCGGGAGTTCCTGAGCCATTTTGCGAAGCTTGGCGATGGCGGACAGAACGTACGAGCGGGCGGTGAGAGCCGGTGAACCTTCGTATCCTTGTCCTCACCCTCGCCACCTTCGCCATTGGGACAGGCACCTTCGTCGTCACGGGATTGCTCGGCAGCGTGGCCGGGGAGTTCTCGGTGCCGGTGGAGTCGGCGGGGCACCTCGTTACCGTCTTCGCCGTTGCCTACGCCGTGGGCTCGCCGATCCTCGTAACGCTCACCGAGAGGGTACCGAGGCGGTGGCTCGTCGTCGCGGCGCTCGTCCTTTTCGCGCTAGCGAACGGGGCGGCGGCGATAGCGCCCTCGTTCGGGCTGCTTCTCGCCGCGAGGGTGGCTGCGGCGCTTGGAGCGGCGATCCTGACGCCCGTCGCGGGCGCCGTGGCGGCGGATCTCGCGGTCCCCGAAGAGCAAGGGAAGGCGCTCTCGCTCGTGATAGGCGGGATGACCGTCGCCTGGGTCGTCGGGATCCCGCTCGGGACCTTGGTCGGGGACGAGTTCGGTTGGCGGGCAAGCTTCGTGATGGTGGGCGCTCTGGCGGCGGTCGCCGCAGTGGCCGTCGCGGCGATCCTGCCGAACGTAGAGAAGCCCCCGGTCGCGGGCCTGCGATCCATGTTCGCTCTCGCGGGCAGAACGGCGATCCTGACCGTACTGGGCATCACCGCCCTCGGTGTGGCGGCCGGCTTCGTCGTGCTCACTTATATAAGACCGCTCCTGGAAGGGTTGACGGGTTTCGGGGGAGGCGGGATCGGCGCGCTGCTTCTGGTCTTCGGCCTCGCGAGCATCGCGGGAAACTACCTGGGGGGTTACTGGGCGGACCGTCGGGGCTACCAGGGCAGCGTGGGTGCGATCCTCGTCGTCCTCGCGCTCTCCCTGCTGTCGTTCTCGCTGCTTACCGTGGCGGACGCCGGCTCGGGGACGGCGGTGCTCGGCGCGGCGGTGGCGCTTGTCACGTGGAGCGTCGCGGGCTTCGCGATCATACCGCTCCAGCAGTACCGCCTGATCCAGACCGTCCCCGAATCGCGGAACACGGTTCTCTCGCTGAACGCATCGGCGATCTACCTGGGACAGGGGGTGGGCTCCGCTCTCGGCTCCCTCGCCCTCGGCTACAGCTCCATCGTCGCCCTGGGCTGGGTCGGGGCGCTTATCGCGGCGGCGGCCCTGATCCTGCTGCTCACCAGCATTCGACGCGCGAAAGGGGCGCCGGCCCCCGAACGAGCGGCTGTCCGAACCTCGGGATAGGGCCGGTCGTCCGGCCCGCAGTCCTGGGTGAGTGCTAAGATCCCCCCATGAGAGTCGCCAGCACCAAGGCCCTTGGAGGAATGTCTGGCAGGCTTTTCTCCGGCTTTTTCGGAGCGGGGCTGGTCTTCATCCTCTCGCCCATCCTGCTCCTCCTGGCCGGGTCCTCCCAGGAGGGGGGTGCGTACAACAACCTCGAGCTCGGTTTCTCCTTGCTGGCTCTCGCGGGGGCCTCCGGCTGCGTAGCCGGGCTGATCTCGAACGTCTACCGGCTCCTCGAGGTTTCCCTTCCGATCGACTCGTCGTTTGTGCAGCTTCCAGCACAGCCGCAACCAACACCCGGGGAGAGACCCGACGAAAGGGAGCGCACCCTGCCGGTCGTGGCTCCCTCGCTCGTACTCCCTACCCTGATCTCCGGTCTCGGCGGGTGGGTGGAGGTTGTCGCCCGTGCCCCGCGCGCCAAAGCGCGGTTTTTCGCCGCCTGATCTCCGTCCCGTGAAGCGGGGCGACCGAGCGGGGCAACAAGCATAGCCAGCTCTCCCCGCTACGCACAAAGGCGGTAAAAAACATGAACGTACGCCGGAATGCCTCCTCCGAGGGATCGTCGTGAGCTTTCTGAGGGACCTTTTCGACCCGCTCTTCAACCTCCTCGGAGCGACACTTCAGGAGGTCCACTCCCTGGGTGCACCGTGGTGGCTCTCGATAGTGTTGCTAACAATAGGGGTACGAACCCTGCTCTTCCCGCTCACCGTGCGGCAGGTCAGGAGCATGCGCGGAGTGCAGCAGCTAAAGCCCGAGCTGGACGAAATCCGAAAGCTTCACAAGGGCGACCCGAAAAAGCAGCAGGAAGAAACCATGAAGCTCTACGGCGAACGCAAGGTCAGCCCCCTCAACGGTTGCCTGCCGGCCCTGGTCCAGCTCCCGATCTTCCTCGCCCTCTACTACACGATCAAGGAGTTCGAGGGTCTGGAGAGCTTCAGGACCGGCGGCCTGTTCTGGTTTCAGGACCTCACCGCCGCGGACCCGTACTTCATCCTCCCGGTCTTCTACGTCGCGACCATGATGGCCGCCCAGGAAGTCACCCTACGCCGCACGAACCCACAGCAGAAGGGCCTCATGCGCACCCTACCCCTCGTCTTCGGCCTCTTCCTTGCCTTCGGCGGTTTCCCGTCCGGGCTCTTCGTTTACTGGGTCACCTCGAACACCATAACCCTGTGCCAGAATCTGATTCTCTACCGCAACACTCCGCCCAAAACCCCGGAGACGGAGCCCGGACCGGAGGCCCGAACCCCCGCATTCCCTACCTCCCCGGAGGATAACGCCGCCACCCCAGCCCCCCTCAACCGCCGAAAGCGGGGTAGGAAAAAGAGTGGGAAGAGGTAGGGCGGGATTGATCGCTCGTGAACTATAAGCTCTTATAAAAGAAGGCGCCCCCGGAACCATCGGGGGCGCCTCCTCGACCGTCGGAGACCGACCCGATTAGACCATCAGGAGTACAGGATTCTCCAGGGTGCGCTTGACCTCGGACATGTAGAGGGCGCCGTCGCGGCCGTTGGCGATGCGGTGGTCG
>JADDPY010000134.1 GCA_016781635.1 Rubrobacter sp. | reverse complement strand
CCTGGCGATCGGCGGTCCGGTCGGGTACGCGGCGGCGGTCGTGTACGCGATCGTTAACTCGCTGAACAAGGCTCTGGTCTTTCTGGCCTCGGGGATTCGGGGACCCCTGGCGGGCGCGGCGTTTGCCGTCGGGGCTTTCAGCATCGCCGGTGTCCCGCCCGCGGCGGGCTTTGTCGGGAAGATTGCCCTATTTCAGACGAGCATAGAGGCCGGAGGCACCCTCCGCTCCGCGGCGCTAATCGTCCTGATCTTCGCCGGGAGCGCCCTCTCTTTCGTCTACTCTTTCCAGGTCTACCAGCGCGCGTTCCTTGCCCGTGAATGGGGGGACAACAGGAGGCCCAGCCCCCGGTCGGCGCGGGCCCTGACGGCCTTTCTGGCCGTCCTCGTCCTGGCCGTAGGTCTCTGGCCCGAGCCGCTCCTGGTCCTCGGCCAGGAGTCGGCCGACCTCCTCCTGAAACCACCGAACAGGGGCCTCGCGGAGGGAGGGGCGACGCCTTGAAGCGGGCGGCCTTATCGCTGGTCTTCCTGACCCTCGTTTACGCGCTCGTCCTGGCGAGCTTCCATCCATGGGACCTCGCGTTGGGGGCGGTGTTGTCGGGGGTGCTGTTGTTCTCGCTCCGGGGATACGTATTTGGCGGGAAGCCCGCGCCTTTACCGGGTCTTCTGGGGAGGGTGATCGCCTTCTGGCCGTTCGCGTTCGCCGTCCTCAGGGACACGCTCGTGGGCACGTGGCAGGTGACTCGGATAACGCTATACCTGAAACCCCTCGCGAAGCCCGGCGTCGTAGCCGTCCCGATAGGGGAGCGGACGCCGGTCGGTGTGGCGGTCTCGTCGCTCGTCGCCACGATCTCCCCGGGGGAGGTAATGATCGACGTCGACTGGGAGAAAGGGGTGATGCTGGTCCACACGACGGACGCCGCCGATCCGGAAGGGGTCCGGCGCGCCCACGAGCACTTCTACCAGAGATACCAGAGACGGGTCTTTCCATGAGAGAAACGAAAGAGGGTGTACGCGCGTGCATGAGGTAGTCTTTTATCTGGCTTTCGTGTGGATGACCGTCCTGCTCGCGGTCGGCGTGGCGGCGGTCATTCGCCTCCCGAGCACCGCGGCGAGGATACTCGCCCTGGACACGCTCACCCTGATCCTGGTCGCCCTGCTCGTCCTCTACTCGGACTATCAGCGTGTCCCGTACTACCTCGATGCGGCCCTGATCCTGGCGCTTCTCGCGTTTATCGGGACCGTGGTCGCGGCCCGCTACCACGGCGAGAGGAAGATCTTCTGATGGGAGGCTTTCTCGACGCCCTCGCGGGTCCCTTATCGGCGATCTCGCCCTGGATCGCCGACGCCCTAGTTATTATCGGGGTCTTCGGGATGACGGTAGGAATTTTCGGCATCGTCCGCATGCCGGATATCTACAACAAGCTGCACGCGGCGAGCAAGGTCGTATTTCTCGGGGTGGTCATGCTGCTCGCCGCCTCGTTCTTCACCGCCGACGCGGCCATCATCTTGCGCGCTATCCTTATCGGCGTCTTCCTCGTCCTGACCACCCCGGTCTCGGCTCATGTCGTCGGCAAGGCCGCCTACCTCAGGCGTTATAAGATGCAGACGCCGGGCGCCGTGGACGAGTCGGGCCGTGGCCTCGCAAGCTCCGAAGACCCCGCCGGGAGCGAGCGGAGCGGGGCCTAGCGGGAGGTCCCAACCCCCGCCGCGAGCTCCGCGATCCTCTCGGCGAGCGCCCCCCAGCTCAGGTCCTCGACGGCGTTCCGGCGTACGGTCTCGCGGCACCTCCGCCGCTCCTCCTCGGGGAGGGAGAGGTAGCCTGTGAGGGCGTGCGCCAGATTCTTCTCGAAGCTATTCTCCAAGCTGACGCGGGTATCGAAGGGGAGTCCTTTAGCCACGAAGCCGCCCGCCTCCCGGAGACCGGAGTGGTCCGCGACGAAGGGGGGCACCCCGCTCGCGCCGAACTCCGCCGCCACCAGGCCGAAGGTCTCCGGGAAGATCGAGGGGACCACCGCCACGTCCGCCGCCGGCAGGACGCGCGAGAGCTCCTCGTGGTACAGCGGCCCGACGAACTCGACGTACTCCTCGATCCCCTCGGCGTCTCGCAGCAACTCGTTCGAGACCTCGAAATGCTCCATGGGGGAGGCCGGGCCTCCCTCGAAAAGCCTGCCGCTCCCTGCCAGCGTCTCGATGGCGCGCCGGTTGCCCGTGGAGAGGGCGTGGACCAGGGCTTCGAGGCCCTCGCGGAAGGTGCCGTAGCCCACGACGAGCAGCCGCGCCCCCGTCTCTGCGCGCGACCTGGCAAAGGCCGAGAGCAGGGAGTGGACGCCCTTCGAGTGGATCAGCTTCCCCACGTAGACTACGACCGGGTCCCCGGAGCCGAGCACCGAGCGGATGCGCCCTCCGGCGTCCCGGTCGTGCTTGCGCGGCTCGTAGGAGGCCGAGACCGCCGCGAGCTTTCGCGCGAGCACGCCGGCGTCGGCGTCCGACGCGTCGAGCACCTCACGCAGACCATCCGTTTGCCCGGGACCGCGCCCGGGGCCACCCTCCAGCCCCTCGGTTACGGAGAGGTCGAGCCTTTCGGGGCTGAAGAGGTCCGTATCCACGCCGCCGGGGACGGCGAGGGTCCTGTCGGCGAGCTTCGGGAAGTCCTCGGCGATAGTGCCGACGCTGTGGGAGGAGAGCGCGACGATGCTCGTCGCCCCCGAGAGGCCGCTGCCCGCCATCTCCATGTACCGCTCGCTCCTGCGGGCCACGTACTGCAGGGCGCTTCCGTGGACGATGCTGGTGTACGAGACGCCCGTCCCTTCTAGGGCGATGCGCGCGATCTCCGGCCCCGGCACCGAGTGGTTCGTGACGACACCCGCGGCCCCCGAGCGCTCCAGCACGGTCCGCACCGCCGCCACGTTCCCCGAAACGTAGCGCTCCAACTCTTCCTCGTCGAGGTCGAGAAAAGTTTTTACGCGCCAGCCGGGATAGTCGTCATAGACATAAACCGGCAGGAGGTCACCGATATCCGGGTTGTAAACGGCGCAGCGACCGGCGTAAGGCGTCTCCCTCTCGCCGAGCCGCTCGACCGCCCTCCCCGAAGCCGCGTAGTGCTCGTTCACGAAATCGTAGCGTAGGGGCTCCGGCTCCTGGCATAGAAGGTGGACGTCGTGGCCGACCTTCACCAGCCCCCTGCAGAGGTTTTGTACGTAAACGTTGCTCCCCGAGCCGGAGAGCAAGTAGCCATGAGTCATGATGATATTCATGGCTCACAGCATAGCAAGGCGCCCTGATTCGGGCTATCGCAGAGCGGGTGAAGGAGGCCGCGAGCTTGTAGTATTCCGGGGGTCGATCTATTCGCATAAGCGAGGAGGACGTTATCGTGGCGCGCACAAAGACCGTGGCGGTTCCCGAGGTCGGCGGGGATGCGCCGGAGTTCAACCTTCCCAGCGCCCAGGGCGGGCAGCTCAGGCTGAGCATGAGGACGGTCCGGGGACCCGTGATCCTGGTTTTCTACGGCGATGGGGACGAGGACGATGTCCGGTACTTCGAGGGCCTGGCCGCGAAGGAGGACGAGATCAACATGGCCGGCGGCACGGTCGTCGGCATCGGCGTCTCCGAGCCCGACGATGCCCGCGAGTTTGTCCGGAAGACCGGCATGAAGAGCTACGTCCTCTACGACTACGCCCGAGCCGCCACCCGCGCCTTCGGCCTACTAGAGGGCAACAAGAAAAGCGGAGATCACGCCCGTCCGGCCGCCTTCATCATCGGAGGCGACCACAAAATAGCCCACGCCTGGGTAGGCGAGAGGCCGGAGCCCGGCGAGATTCTCGCGAAGATATCCGAGATTACCGGCCTTCCCAGACCGGCCGAGGAGGCCGAAGGGACCGATGGTGGCGAAGAGAAGGCCGCCGCCAAGGCACC
>JADDPY010000395.1 GCA_016781635.1 Rubrobacter sp. | reverse complement strand
GTCTTGCTTCCAACCTCCACAGCGGGTTGTCCTTGAGGTGGATGTTGTTGACCTGTAGCCAGTGCCTCTCGGCGGTGTCGCCTCTCTTGCGCCAGGGACGCGTCAGGCCGACGCTCAGGATCGCCTCGACGCCGGCTTCGAGGCGACTTTGCACGTTCGTGACGAGGTCCCGGCGGGGCGTCTTCTGGTCATTCTCGTACAGCCGCAGGTCGTTCACCGCCAGGTCGGCCGAGGGTGTCAGATAGTCGAGGACCATACGAACCGCCCCTCGTTGGTCCACGTACAGCCACGGCTGCTCCGCAGGCGCAAGGCAGCCCAGCGAGGCGCTTCCCTCTCCGACTTCGACCGTGCAGCTTTCGTCCCAAAGCTCGAGCTCGGGGCCGAAGATCTCCCGCAGGCTCTCCCGGGACATCTCTTGAAGGAAGTCCCAGTAGTCGTCCGGGCCATCGTCGAACAGCCACGCCGCTCTGGCCGGGTCGAAGTAGCGGTCCTCGAGCTCCGGGTGACAGCCGGCGCCCGTGGTGGGCCCGAGATCTACGACGGACCCAAGATCCACCGGTCCGCCGTTGGGCCTGAGGAGGCCGGCTTTGAGCCTCCTGCCGTGCCGGAGCACCGGGCGGACGTGCTCTAGCGTGTCGACGTTCACCCCTGCCACGCAGATGTACCCCGGTTGCATTCGCGTCAGGTGGTTTACCAGTATCTGCAAGAAGATCCCTACAGGTGGACGGCCCGGATGCCGCCCCACTCTCGATTCAGGTACTCGAGGACCAGCCGCCGGTGGCAGCGCTCGGGTCCGGCCTCGCTGCACAGCAGAACGGTCGGAATCTCGAAGAGGTCTTTGTTCAGCATCTTTTCGACCCGGCGCTCCCGCATGAGCCTCGTAAAGTCCCTCTCGTACACCGGCCAGCCCATGCCGCCATTTCTGTAAGCATGGAGCATTTCCCGGGTCGGGGCGAGGCTGGGTTCGTGCAGGTACTCCGCGTCGCAGAGGCTTTTCAGAAAGAACGGGAGATCGGCACGCCTGGCGAAACCTGCAAGCTGGGAGGCGTTGTTCAGCCGCACGTCGAGGAGGCGTTGGATGCCGGCCCCCTTCAGCGTTCCGAAGAACTCGGCCGCCGTCTTCTTCGTGAAACCGATCGTATAGACTTCCGTGTGCCTACCTCCGCCTCCGTAAACAGGACCGGCTGAACCTCCGACTCCTCGCCCTCCGTCCGGACGCTACCGTCCCCCCGGATGTGCCGGACGACGAGCCCCCACTCACCCAGGGCCCGCCCGACGAGGAGCCTGCGGTGGCACCCGGCAGGGTTCTCTTCGCTGCAAAGCAGGGCTACCATGCGGGCCTGAATCTCCTTTTTCAGCCTACTTATACCATCGAGGAACGGCCGGGAACGCTCGAGGAGCGCGTAGTCCACCCGGCCCTCCGCGTCGTAAAACTCTTCCCCTTCGGGCCGTCCGCCCAGCTCCCTACCGAGGAACAGGTACCCGATCTCATCACCTGCCAGGGTTGCTTCGAGAGCACGTGAGTTGAAGTGCGGCGCGTGCCTGGAGTATGGGCGCGAGCGAGTGTCTACCAAGGCCTCGATTCCGTGCCCCTTCAAGAGGCCGACGAGCTTCTCCGCCGAATGGTTGGAATGTCCGATCGTGAACACCGATCCCCGGCTCCCCGCCGACCCCTGATCCCCGATGACTAAACCCTTTCCGTTTCGTAGAGCATGTGGCCGTGCCGCGCGAGCAGCCCAAAGTCCTCCGGACATTATCGGGAACTGGCAGGCGATATTGAGAATAACCCCACCACAGCTCTCTCCCCAGGCCCTTTTTCGGGACGCCCGCGCCGCCTCGAGGGGCGCCGAGTAAGAAGCTCGTTGGGAAGATGAAGGCCTGTAAGCATGATCCCCGACGCTTCGGCTCTCCTGGCCTACATGCTGGACGAGCCAGGGGAGGAGAGGGTGGATCGGGCGCTGGAGAACGCGACGTTCATCGACGCTGTCAACTTGGCGGAGGTACTCTCTACGCTCGTTGAGTTTGGACGCGACCCCGGAAGCGTGACTCAGGCTCTAACGCAAGCAGGTGTATTAGGTCAATCTCTTACGGTCCGACCGCTCGACGAGACGCAGGCGCTAGAGATTGCGCGCCTGCGTCCCCTGACACGCGCCGCGGATCTCTCGCTCGCCGACCGAGCATGTCTGGCGCTCGCCGCTTCCCTGGATCTACCGGCGCTCACGGCGGACCGCGCGTGGGCGGAGTTGAATTCCGGGGTACGGGTCGAGTCGATCCGCTAGCGCGGCCTCTTCCACTCCCCTCCACGTCCTCGAAGTATCTCTTTTGCCGGTTGCGCGGGGTTTACCCTCTGTTAGCATGCATCCCGTAAAGGGAAGAGGATAAGGAGAAGCATGGCACAGGCCACAAGGCAAAGTTCGGCGGAAGGCGGGCAGCACACGCCCGTAGGTACGATCCACATCGTGGACCCGAACCCGTTGAACTGGTTATTCATAACCTGGAACACCATGGAGGAGCCGGTCCGCACTGACTCCGAGGGGCATCTCGTCGGGGCGGCGATGGAGGAGTCTAGCTGGATCGACGAGACCACGTTCGAGGTGAAGCTCAGGAAGGGCATTCGCTTCCAGGACGGGGAAGACTTCGATGCGAGGAGCTTCGAGCGGGCGTTCGTCGAGGTGCAGCGTTGGAAGGCGCCGCACCCGCCGGGGACCGCGCTCAACTTCCACCCGGACACGAAGCTCGAGATCCTGGACAGCCACACGGTGCGCATGATCTTTCCGGAGCCCGACGGGGCCATCCTGGGCAAGTTCCGCGGCTTCCACCTCGCGAGCACGCGCTTTTGGGACGAGATCGGCTTCGGCTACAAGAAGTTGGGAACAGGCGAAGGCCACTGGTGAATAATCGACGCTCCGGGCCCGTGGGGCACCGGTCCGTTTGTTCTCTCCGAAGGCTACTCCTCCCTGTCCAACGAGATCGCGCTCGTAGGAGCGCAGCCGCTTAACTGCGTCTGGCTAGAGACCCGCGAGGAGCGCACCGACCGCGTCGTCCTCACGGCGAACACGGATCACTGGAACAAAGAACGCGGCCCCAGGCTCGAGAAGGTCGTCTACGTCAACGACATCGACCCGGCCGAGGCCCTCGACCTTGTTTGCACGACGGAGGGCGAGATCGACCTTGTCTCCGAGGTCTCCCCGGCGGACGCCGAGAAGGTCCAGAGCTCCGAGTTCGCGCGTCTTGAGGTCATCGACTCGATGCGCGTCGTTCTGGGCCTCATCAACCGCGGGGCGGAGGATGCGCCCCTCGGCGACGTACGGGTTAGGAAGGCCTTGAACATGGCTGTGGACCGCGCCCGGCTCGTGAGCGAGGCATTCAAGGGCTACGCACACCCCAGCGCCGGGGTCATCCCGCCCTATGCCGGCGGTTTCCCGGGCCTCGAGCCCTACGCGCACGACCCCGACACGGCAAAGAACCTGCTCGACGAGGCCGGCTGGCCCGAGGGGCGCGCCCTCAAGCTCGCCACGACGACCGCCACGGAGGCCGTCGCCGGGGTGCTCGCCGACCAGTTCCGGGAGTCTCTGGGGATAGAGGTCGACCTCATCGTCGTCGGGGACGAGGACCTGCTCGCCGCGCAGCACGCGCTCGTCGAGAAGGTTATGCCGCTCCCGTTCGACATCCTCCTGCACGCCTGGATCGACCTCTCCTCCGACGCCCCGCCGGCGTTCATGCACCACTACCTCTACAGCGAGGGCGGGGCGTTCCGCACGGGGCCGCCGGTCGCGGAGTTCGACGGGCTGATGGACCGGTTCGTCCGGGAGATCGACGCCGAGAAGCAACGGGAGCTCACGGCGGAGATCGACCGCTTCGTCTACGACGAGGCGCTCTCCGTCTTCCTCGTCGCCCCGCAGGCGTTGTATGCTGTGAACCGCAACGTCAACTTCGTCGCCCACGCGACCACGCTGGAGCTCGCCGAGACCGAGGTCACGGAAGAGCACTGGTCG